>DPZM01000077.1:9348-16651 GCA_003535955.1 Lachnospiraceae bacterium
TGGCACATTATCTTATGAAGCGGTAGAGTTCGCGTATCTCCTGGCCGCCGGCGAGTCCTTCCATGAAGGCAGAAGCGCTCCCTGCCGCAAGTCCCATATAGAAGGCATCATCGAAGCTGCCCGATTCAAGGTAGCCGGCAATGAAGCCCGCCACCATGGAATCACCCGAGCCCACCGAATTACGCACGTTCCCGTTAGGTGCTTCCCTGCTTATCACCCGGTCGTCCTCGGTAAGCAGGAGGGCTCCCTGGGATGCAAGCGACACAAGAACGTTTCGCGCTCCCCTGTCCCTTAACTTCTTGGCCCCGCTTATAACCGCCTCCTTATCGAAGGGTGATATCTGTTCGCCAAGGAGCTGGCCCAGTTCTTCGTGATTGGGCTTAACAAGGAAGGGATGGTATGGCAGGGCATTAATGAAGTTCTCGTCCGTCGTGTCCACCACTATCTTTGTCTCATCATATGACAGCTGCTCGATAAACCCGGCATAGATATTGCTTGGCATATGCCTTGGCACGGTCCCTGCTATGACCAGCATGTCATCCTTCCCGATCGCCCTGATCTTCTCAAACATCTTAGCCATGGCAGAATCAGGCACCCGCGGACCTATCGCATTAAGCTCGGTTTCCTCGCTGGTCCTCACCTTTAAGTTTATCCTCGAATGTCCTTCCCTAAGATGGACAAAGTCAGTCAGGACACCCTTATCATTAAGACCCTTCTCTATCTCCGCTCCGGTGAAGCCGGCGATGAAGCCAAGGGCAGTCGTATCAACATCAAGGCTCTTAAGTACCTGAGACACATTTACACCCTTGCCGCCATAGGCGTATGACTCTTCGGTTATCCGGTTTATCTTCCCCGTCGCAAGTTCATGGTCGAGCCTGACCATGTAATCGATCGAAGGACTTAACGTTAATGTATATATCATTGTTCCTCCTCATAATAAAAGGAGCCGCGGATGCACCCGCGGCTCCACACAAGCTTTATTTTATAATATCATTTAAAACTATTCAATGATAAATTCACCGACGATAGACTTAAGCTGCTCTACGCACTGTAAGCTCTCCTCTACAAGGTTGTTGGTCTCCGACGTCCTTGAAACCATGTCTGTTGTCTTGTCCGCGATATCCGTGACACCAAGCGTCGACTCGCCGACCGTTGATGTGATACCAGACATTGCATCGCTTATCTTGCTTATGGAATCGGCAAGATTGATGATCGACTCGTGTACATCGTTCATGCTGCGCTTGAATTCCATTGCATCCGTGCTGTACTGCTCGCTGACCTCGGCAAATTCGGAATAATCGGTAAGTACCGTAGTCTCAAGGAAGGCCGTTGTCTCCTCAAGGCAGGCGGTCATGTTGGCAACCGCGGCATTAACTTCACCTACGATACCATTGATATCCGTAACCGACTTGGAGGTCTGCTCGGCAAGGTGTCCGATCTCCGTCGCAACTACCGCAAAGCCCCGGCCCGCTTCACCCGCACGGGCTGCCTCTATACTTGCGTTAAGGGCAAGGAGCGAGGTCTGTGATGATATTGACATGATGGCTTCGGTAAGCTCATTGATCTTACTTACGGCCTTGGATTCTTCTATTGCGTTGGCTGAACGTACCTTAACCGAATTGTAGGTTTCCTGAGTCCTTCTTGTTGCGTCAACCGTCTTATCCCTTAAGGCATTGGCCCTCTCCATAACCTCAACGCTCAGGCTGTCACCACGCTCCGACAGCTGGGTGATATCCTTGGCACCGTTCTGCATGTAGCCGATGTTGGCATAAATGCTCTCGGTGGTAGCCGCAGTCTCTTCCATGCCTGCTGCCAGCTCCTGGGTCGTGGCCGAGTTATCGGTACACATATTATTGACAACGTTGGTAACAGACTGGAGTTGGTTGACGTTACCGTCGATCTTGGTGCTGGCATCCTCGATATTGCCGACCATTTCGGCCAGGTTGCTCCTCATCTTAACCACGGCCCTTGCCATGGCTCCGGTCTCATCCTTACGCTTACACAGCATGTCGGCACGCTTGCTCTTCTTGAAGTTAAGTTCGCTGGTCCTCTCGATAACATCAGTGAGCATACCGAGGGGTTTAACGATCATCGCACTTATGATATAGGCCAGTACCGCACATACTATAAGAACTGCGACAGCAACTCCTATTGCGGTATTACGGATCGAATTGACCTTGCCCGATACCTCTGACTTACTGACATCAACGACCAAAAGGTATCCAACCTTAAGGATCGAATAGGCTGCCATCTTCTCGGTTCCGCCGTCATTGTAGCTAAAGGTACCGCTCTCTCCGGCGGCTATTGCATCTGCAAATTCCTGGAAGGTCACATCCTCGCTGGCATGAGGACCCTTCTGTGAATACTTGCAGAAAAGCTCCGGTGTAACCAGCATGATATTTGTGGTTTCGTATCCTTCAATACCCACAGAATCAAGGATCTCGGCATAAGAGCTTATCATCTGGACAACACCGCCCGTGATCGTGTCTATCGAATCCCTCTCTGCTTCTGCCATATACTGAAGCTGTGCGCTGACCTGATCAGCCATAGACTGCTTGAACCTTGATACGGTAAGCAGCATTACGATCACTACCGCAACTATCATGGATGCGCATACCAATGCGATTATCTTAAAACAGATCGAATTGATAAACGAAACCTTCTGTCCGTTCGTATTCTTTACACTGCCTTTTTCTTTTGTTTTCTGGTTTCCCATGATGCACCCCCTTGATGTCAATGCCCGGTGATCCCGGACTTATTCATTTTCAAAATGAACTCACAGTAAATTATACAATAAAAACACCCTTAATTCAATAAAACAGCCTCTGATTTGTTGCTTTTTTTCTGACATTTCAATTCTATATCCCTAATTGACTTTAAACATGATATTCCCGCCCGGATGTGACAACTAGACGTTATTATCTTTTACCAAAGTATCTTTTGCCAAATCATCTTCAGCCGGATAATCCGCACTTAGACCCTCCCAGAACTCAGCAGCCTTCTCTCCTGCCGTTGTTGCTGAACAGACTTCATAATCCTTCCATTCCCTGGGGAAAAGCTTCATATAAGGAGGTGTCAGGAACCTCTCGTCAAGCAGGGCAACGATACCCACATCATCAACCGTCCTTATGACCCGGCCGGCCGCCTGCATGACCTTGTTCATGCCGGGATACCTATAGGCATAATCAAATCCGTCATGGCCGTCTGATTCATAGGCCTCCTTAAGTATGCCACGTTCATTGGTGACCATGGGAAGACCGGTCCCCACAATGATGGCCCCTATCAGTGAGTCATTCTTAAGGTCGATCCCTTCGGCAAATATCCCGCCCATAACGCAGAAGCCGATAAGGATTTTACTGTCCGGTTCACCGGTAAGAAGCGGCAGGAGCTTTTCACCATCCGGATCCGCAAGAGCCGGCCTGTCATTTCCGGTAAAGTAAGACAGAAATTCCTCCCTCTCCTCTTCCTTCATATTGGCTTTCTGGACAAGGACCTTTACCCCATCCGTGTCCAGGTATAATTCATAGGCTTTAAGGACCTCGGAGAGGAAGGCATGCGAAGGGAAGAAGACCATGTAATTCCCCTCTCTTGCTGTGCAGATATCGTGGATATAGCCCGCGATCTTAACATATTCGGCCTCGGACCGCCTGGTATATTTGGAGCTTACATCCCTGGAAACAAGCAGTCCCCTTTTCTTTACATCAAATATCGAATGGGCATAGACTGCGTAATCCGACGGGTCCGCCCCCAGCATATCCTTAAAATAGTTAACCGGGAGCAGGGTGGCCGAGAAGAAGATCGTACTCACGCCCTTAAGGAGCCTGAGCTTTAGTGATTCTGACGGATTGACACACAGGAGCTTGAGCTTGAAATCCCCTGCCGTCACGTGCTCGCAGTAGATCCTGTAATCGTTTTCCCCCATCTGGTCATGCATGTTAAGGAAGTGGCGGACCTTTAAGTAAAAGTCAAGCACCTCCTCGGACTGCGGAAAATGCTCCTGCTCGTCAAGGAAGGTCTCAAGCCTTCCCATAAGGCGGTTTAAGGACATGACTATATCGCTTATATCATCAAGGACCGTAAAGGTCTCGCATTCGCGCTTAAGCGACAAAAGCTTGCGGTTGGTGTTCCCAAGGGCACGGTCGAGCCTTGTGTCCACATGCTTTACAAGACCCTTCAATTTAAGAAAGTCCTCCTTATAGAGGTCGGCACTGTACATGGCCATTCCGCGGTCCGCAAGATTGTGGGCCTCGTCGACCAGAAAGATATACCTGCCCGGCGCCCCGTCCGCGAAAAACCTGCGCAGGTAGACATTGGGATCAAAGACATAATTGTAATCGCATATGATCGCGTCGGAGAAAAGGGACATGTCAAGACAGAGCTCGAAGGGACACACATTGTGTCTCTCCGCATAGGCCTCAATAACTTCCCTTGTGAATGAATCCTCATGGGTAAGGAGGTCGTACATGGCGTCGTTGACCCGGTCGTAATGGCCCCTGGCCCGTGGGCAGGCATCCGGATTGCACTCGGGTTTCTCAAGCGTGCATATCTTCTCCTTGGCTGTTATCACCACCGATTTGATCCGCAGACCTTCACCCCTTAATATATCGAAGCAGTCCGCCGCCACCGTCCTTGTGATGGTCTTGGCCGTAAGGTAGAATATCCTGTCGGCAAGGCCTTCTCCCATGGCCTTCACAGCCGGGAAGACCGTTGCTATCGTCTTGCCGGTTCCCGTCGGCGCCTGCAAAAAGAGCTTCCTGCCATGGTATATAGTCCGATAGACCTGGGATACGAGCTCCTTCTGCCCCTCCCTGTATTCAAATGGAAAATCAGTCGCCCCGATGGAAGCGTTCCTTATCTTCTTAAAAGAAAACTCAAACTCTGCCCACCTTGTGTAATCCTTTATGAGCTTCTCAAACCAGGCCTTAATCTCACCCCATGTATAAGTCTCATGAAAGTATTTCTTCTCAAGCGTAGTCTGGTTAACATAAGTCATCCGAACCGTTATCTCGGGAAGGTTCTGCTGCTTCGCGTAAATATAGGCATAGCACTTGGCCTGGGCAAGGTGTACGGGTACCGGCTCCCTAAGGCGGTCAAGATCCAGATACATGGTCTTTATCTCGTCAATTGTGGAACAGGGGACGGTGTCACAAATGATGCCGTCGGCGCGTCCGTCGACTATGATATCGAAATCCGGCAGGCATATGACTTCCTTAAGATATACCTCGCTGTGATAGTTGCTCCCCATGCCCTGCTGGATCATCCGGTGGATCTTAGCCCCCTCAAGCATGGCCTGTATATCCTGTCCCGACTTCTTACGGTTGTCGATATCACCCGATCTTAATATAAACTCCACAAGATCGCGCACCGATACCGCAACTATGTTTTTCGTCTTATTCTCGCCCATGTTACCTGTTCTAAACCAAATCCCGCGTCATAAAAAGAGACCACGGAATGTCCGCGGTCCCGAAACCTTTATCTTCTCAAATATCAATAGGATATACATACTCCTCGGCCAGCTTCTTCGTATATTCCTTAAGGGGCAGCGGTTTATCAAAAAGATATCCCTGGATCATGTTGCAGTTAAGTTCGCGAAGGGTCCTGGCCTGTTCGGCAGTTTCACAGCCCTCGGCAATAACATCCATTCCAAGACCCGTTACCATTGTGAGTATCGATGCTAAGATGATCCTGTCCTTGGAACCTTTCACGGTTATGTTATCTATGAATGACTTGTCAATCTTTATAACGTTAACATGAAGGTCCTTAAGAAGGCTTAGTGATGAATAACCTGTACCGAAATCATCGATCGATGTGCATATCCCCCTTGCCCTCATATCATCGACGAACCTCTCGAGAGCCCTGAATGCATCGGAGCTTGCGCTCTCGGTAAGTTCTATCTCAAGGTAGGACGGGTTTATCTTATATTTGGTGATAACCTGCATGATATCATCAACGAGATTCTCATTGCGCAGATGGAGCTTACTGAAGTTGACCGAAACCTTGGCCGGGATGATGTCATTATCTATCCAGTCCCTGATGTTCTCACATACCCTCTCAAGCACATAGAAGTCAAGATCACATATAAGTCCTTCATTCTCAAGAACGGGAACAAAGTCAGCCGGGCTTATCACAGACCCTTCGTGGTTCCACCTTACAAGTGCCTCACAGCCCGATATCCTCTTATTATCCATGCATACCTTGGGCTGGTAATAAACCAGGAATTCCTTACGCGCAAGCGCGGTACGGAAATAGGAAATGATCTGCCTGTCCTTCTGTATCTTCTGAAGGATGTCCTCATTAAAATACATGTGATCCGAGTCGGAATTACGCTTCAGATATTCAAGTGTCGAATTGGCCCTGCCCACCGTATCGGTTATGTTACCTGTCGAAGATGAAACGGGGCATATCCCGGAACGGGCCGAAATACCGAGAGTCCTTGTCTGGTTGCCGGACGCGACGGATATATTAATAAGAGAAGTGTAATCAAGATACCTCTCAACGTTTTCATTCTTTAATAGTGCGACAAAATTGTCCCCTCCGAAACGGGCAATAAGTTCATCGCTTCCGTAGAAGTTCTTGAGCTTCCTGCTGTATTCCTTAAGGACCGTATCTCCGACCCTGCTTCCCATCTGCTGATTGATATAGTTAAAGTTACGAAGGTTGGAGAAAACAACTGTATAACCCTTCAGAATGCCGCGTGTATTAAGATCACTGCAGAACCTGGTAAAATAGACCGTATTGGGAAGTGCCGTCAGGTAATCCGTCATCTGCCGCATGTTAAGCTGGTCGCTTAAGAGGGCCTTCTGAAGGAAGGAATGGATATTCCTTATGACAAGATCAAGGGCCGCCTTCTCTTCATCGTTCCAACTGTATCCCTTTACGGGGAATATCGCGTAATTAGCCCTGTCCTTGTTGGGAGTCTTAACGCTCCTTGTATGAGTATACAGTTCATGGCCTTCAGGATCCTCATACAAAACCTTAAAGGCATCATCCTTTATCGCTTCGGATCCCTCGTTGAAAAAAACAATCCTAAGTTCAAACTTGCCGATATGCAGTTCATCCGTGACATGCTCTATTGCACCGGGGACCAGATTCAGCAGGTCCTCACTGGATATCGACTCCACAAGAAGCGTATTAAAAAATCTCCTGTAACCTTCAGAACATAAGATCATATCCACCTCGAGAAAAAGAAAATCTTCTATCTTAGGATAGCATGAAAAGAACAAAAAAACAATCGGCAGTATTGACCCTGACAGCACTTGACTGTAGACTAAACTGTAGAACAGGATCGACAGAGGAAATGATA
>DPZM01000021.1:0-1740 GCA_003535955.1 Lachnospiraceae bacterium
CAAGTTTACCCTGCGGGTATAATGGTTCCGCCCGATTGATATGTACGAACATTTCCTATTATATACACAGAAAAACTCCCGTGTAAATAATAAATTTAGCCATTTACACCTTTACTCCATCGCATAGATATCGAAGAGTGACAATTGGTTTGATTCAGGAAGGTCATCTAAGATGTTGAGTCTTGAGAGAGTCTCTATAACAGTGTTCGAAACCTTGGTCCTGTCCCTGAAATCATCCTTGCTGATAAAAGGACCGTCCTTGCATGCATCAACTATTGATTCCGCTGCTTTATCGCCCAGGCCTTCTATGGAGCCCAGGTGCGGCATTATCTTTCCGTCAATGACCTGGCACTTATTTGATTTTACCCTGAAAAGATCTATAGGCATGAAATCGTAGCCGCGTGCATACATTTCCTGCACGAGCCGCATATCCCTCAACTCATCCTGTTCCTTCTTGCTTAAGGAATCCTCACGCTTTTTATAATCCGCAAGGTTCTTCTCAAGTGCCTCCCTGCCCATGCACATCTTCTCATAGGAGAAACCCGACGCACGTATGCTGAAAAATGCCGCATAATAAGCAAGGGGGTAATTGACCTTATAGTAAGCTATCCTCCAGGCCATCATGACATAGGCGGCAGCATGAGCCTTGGGGAACATATACTCTATCTTCTCGCAGGACCATACATACCAGTCAGGCACATTATGTTTCATCATATCTGCCTTCCACTCGTCCCATTTATCGCATTTACCCTTAGCTACCTTACCCTTCCTGACATTCTCCATGATCTTGAAGGACTCCTCGGAGTCAAGACCCATATTAATGAGATAGGTCATTATGTCGTCACGGGTGCAGATACAGGTTGAAATGGTTGCCTTACCCTCTTCTATAAGTGTCTGTGCATTACCCAGCCAAACATTGGTCCCGTGGGACAGACCGGATATCCTGACAAGGTCTGAGAAGGCCTGTGGCTTGGCATCAATTACCATCTGCATCGCAAAATCGGTTCCGAACTCAGGTATACCCAGCGTACCAAGCCTGGTCCCGCCAATATCCGAGGGTTCTATCTTAAGGGCAGACGTATTCTGGAACAGGGACATTACATCCTTATCATCCAGGGGTACCTTCTGCGGATCGGTACCGGTAAGATCCTGCAGCATCCTTATCATTGTAGGATCATCGTGGCCGAGAATATCAAGCTTTAAAAGGTTATGATCAATCGAGTGGTAATCAAAATGGGTAGTAACTATATCGGTGGTCATATCATTGGCCGGATGCTGTATCGGTGTAAAAGAGTATATCTCATCTCCCACCGGAAGTACTATGATGCCTCCGGGATGCTGGCCTGTAGTCCTGTGTATCCCGGTACATCCGGCAGTGATCCTGTTTATCTCACAGGAACGCTTCTTAACCCCACGCTCCTCATAGTAGTTCTTGACATATCCGTAGGCTGTCTTGTCGGCAAGCGTACCTATCGTTCCGGCCCTGAAGGTCTGGCCGTCTCCGAATATAACCTCGGTATACTTATGGGCCTTACTCTGGTATTCACCGGAAAAATTAAGGTCTATATCGGGTTCCTTATCACCCTTAAAGCCGAGGAATGTTTCAAAGGGAATATCGAATCCTTCCTTATTAAGAGGAGTACCGCATTCAGGGCATAACTTATCGGGCATGTCGCACCCTGCCCGTCCCGCATAAGCCTTCACTTCATCCGATTCAAAATCAACATAATGGCATTTCGG
>DPZM01000021.1:1797-3278 GCA_003535955.1 Lachnospiraceae bacterium
CACAGATAATGCGGGGATAAGGGATTAACCTCGGTGATCCCGGCCATTGTGGCAACAAAGGATGATCCTACCGAGCCACGCGATCCCACAAGATATCCGTCCTCCATTGATTTCCATACCAGCTTCTGGGCAATGATATACATTACGGCAAATCCGTTGCTGATGATCGAATTAAGTTCCCTCTCAAGCCTTGCCGCAACCTGCTTTGGAAGGTTATCACCATACATTTCATGGGCCCTTGAATAACAAATATCTCTTAGAATCCGGTCCGAATTCTCTATAACCGGCGGGCATTTATCCGGTCTTACAGGCTCAATCCTGTCTACCATATCGGCAATAAGATTGGTATTTGTCACTACCACCTCATAGGCCTTGTCATATGGAAGATATGAGAACTCCTCAAGCATTTCCTCCGTTGTTCTTAAATACAGGGGTGCCTGGTCATCAGCATCCTTAAAGCCCTTGCCGGCCATTATTATCCGCCTGTATATCTCATCTTCGGGATCAAGGAAATGAACATCGCAGGTAGCCACGACCGGCTTACATAACTTCTCTCCAAGAGCTATGATCTTCTTATTTATACTTATAAGGTCTTCCCTTGAATTGACATTCTCATGATGTTCATCATTTATCATGTATTCATTGTTTCCAAGAGGTTGTATCTCAAGGTAGTCATAGAAGGAGGCGATCCTGCATATCTCTTCATCGCTCCGCTCATCCACTATCGCCCTGTAAAGTTCTCCCGCTTCACAGGCCGAACCTATGATAAGGCCTTCCCTGTACTTATCAAGCAGGCTCTTGGGTATCCTCTGGTTCCTGTGGAAGTACTTAAGATGGGACATGGATACAAGCCGGTACAGGTTCATCCTGCCCACTTCATTTTTTGCAAGGATTATTACATGATAGGACATGGATTTCTTAATTATGTCAACCGAATTGCGGCCAAACTCTTCCAGACCCGCAAGGTCCTCTATACCCATATCCTTAAGCATTGCAACAAGCTTTATAAAAATATGAGCCGTACATTCAGCATCATCCACTGCCCTGTGATGGTTCTCAAGCGAGACCTTCAAAGCCTTGGCAACATGATCAAGCTTGAACTTACCAAGCTCCGGCAGCTGTGCCCTGGCCATTGCCACCGTATCGACCACGGTAAAATCAGTCTCTATGGCAAGATCGGCAGCCTTCTGCCTTATAAAACCCGTATCGAACCCGGCATTGTGAGCTACAAGAGTGCAGCCTTCGCAAAAGTCAAGAAACTTCGGAAGAACCTCCGTGATAAAGGGGGCATCCTCAACCATTGCATCGGTTATTGAGGTTAGCTGCGTAATCCTGTAGGGTATCGGCTCCCTGGGGTTTACAAAGGTTGAAAACCTGTCGGTTATCTTACCTTCAATTACCTTTACCGCTCCTATTTCTATAATATTATTCCTTTGCGGATTAAAACCCGTTGTCTCTATATCAAAAACAACAAAGGCATC
>DPZM01000173.1 GCA_003535955.1 Lachnospiraceae bacterium
TTCCACGCTCATGTCGACCAGGTCGCCTGCCTCTTCAACTGTATCTGTCCAATTCTTCACATCTATTATATTCGTCCATCCCCGTGCGGTAAAGTCCCTCTTCATGCCGGGGGCTATGCTGCAGGCCATCAGGGCTGCTTCAATGGGTATCGTACCGCAGCCGCAGAAGGGGTCAACCAGTACCCTGTCCTTATTCCATGGTGTCAGCATTATCATTGCAGCTGCCAGGTTCTCCGCCACAGGAGCCTTGCTGACGAGCTTACGGTAACCCCGCTTATGGAGTGACTCTCCTGTAGTATCAAGACCTATAGTCACGATATCCTTCATTATGGAGACGCGCAGGGGATATGATGCACCATCCTCGGGAAACCAGTCAACATCATAGGTTTCCTTAAGTCGCTCAACCATGGCCTTCTTAACGATGGACTGGATATCGGACGGGGAGAAGAGCCTGCTCTTGATACCCGATGCCTTCGCCACCCAGAACTTCCCATCCTTCGGGATATAGTCTTCCCATCTTACGGCCCTGGTCCCCTCAAACAGCTCATCGAAGGTCACTGCCTTAAATGAAGCGACTTTAATAAGGATCCTCTCGGCTGTCCGCAGGAATACATTGGCCCTTGCGACTGCCTCTTCATCACCCTGAAAAGTCACCCGCCCGTCGGACACTTCAGTGATGTCATAACCCAGATCATATATCTCTCTTTTCAGTACCGCTTCCATCCCGAAATGGCATGGCGCAATGAGTTCAAATCTGTTCATTTTTACCTCTTATAATGGTTATGTAAACCGCTTATTTACTGGATTCCACAAGATTTAGTGGTTAGCAAAAAAGTTACTACAATTTTAAAAAAAGTATTGTCTTTTTTGTAAATATGTACTATAATCTTACTTGTAAACGGGAATCAACCCTTCAAAGGATTCTCGATTACGACCCCTTATTAATTATTTATACTCCCCTCATCGTAGCCCGTTGGTTCCCCCTTCGGGCTACAATACTGTCACTGATCATGCCCCTTGGGATACGATCAGTGACAGTATTATTTTCAACAGTTCTATTTAAGCCTTGCCACTCCTGTCCGTCTTGCCGCCTCAGCCACAGCGCTTGCCACGGCATCCTTAACCTTTTCATTGAATGAATCGGGGATTATATATTCAGGCTTCAGTTCATCATCACTTATTATCCCTGCTATCGCATAAGCAGCCGCAAGCTTCATTTCATCATTTATATCCCTTGCACGTACATCAAGAGTACCACGGAATATACCGGGGAAAGCAAGCACGTTGTTTATCTGATTGGGGTAATCGCTCCTGCCCGTACCCATAACCGCAACGCCTGCCTTCTTAGCCTCATCGGGAAGGATCTCGGGAACGGGATTGGCCATCGCAAATACGATCGGGTCCTTAGCCATTGTTGCAACCATTTCCGCAGTAAGGACACCCGGAGCCGATACGCCGATAAATACATCAGCGCCCTTGATGACATCAGCAAGGCTTCCCTGCTTCTTTTCAAGGTTGGATATCTTAGCCATCTCAGCTTTGATCGAATTGAGGTTGTCGCGTCCGTCATAGATGGCGCCCTTGGTGTCACACAGAATGACTGACTTTAAACCTGTTTTCATAAGAAGCTTGGTGATGGCAATACCTGCCGCACCCGAACCGTTAACCACAACGGAGATATCCTCCATCTTCTTATTTACAAGCTTAAGGGCATTGATAAGTCCCGCCAGTACAACTACTGCCGTCCCATGCTGGTCATCATGGAAAATGGGGATATCGCACCTCTCCTTAAGCTTCTTCTCTATCTCGAAGCACCTGGGAGCTGATATATCCTCAAGGTTTACCCCGCCGAAGGAACCCGCAAGAAGGGCTACCGTATTTACTATCTCATCCACGTCCTTGCTGCGCACGCACAGAGGGAAGGCATCCACTCCGCCGAATCGCTTGAAGAGCACGCACTTTCCTTCCATAACAGGCATTCCCGCTTCAGGGCCTATGTCGCCGAGTCCCAGAACCGCGGTACCGTCAGTGACAACGGCTACCATGTTGCCCCTTCTTGTGTAGGTATAGCTGAGATCTGTATCATCCTTTATCTTAAGGCAGGGTTCGGCAACACCGGGGGTATATGCAACCGACAGGTCGTCCATCGAATTAACCTCACACCTTGGAGTGACCTCCAGCTTGCCCATCCATTCCTCATGTTTCTTAAGTGCGTATTCCTTCTTATCCATCGTTTTCTCCTTCTGTATATTTATGATTTGGTAACTATTCAGAACAGTACAAATATTATAAATATGAACCGGGGAACCGTCCCCTGTTTCACAATCGTTAATTCTAGCATACGCAAATGCAAAAGTAAACGGAAGTCACGCGGAATACAGAAGCGCATTTACGATAGCTGCGGCTACGTTACTTCCGCCCTTGCGGCCCCTGGCAACAATGTACGGGCAGGGAAGCTCAAGGATCAGCTCCTTGGCCTTTACAACATTCACAAATCCTACGGGGACCGCTATGATCCCCTTTGGAGCAATGAGCCCTTCCCGCACAAGTTCATGCAGACGTATAAGGGCTGTCGGGGCATTTCCTATGGCGAAGATCACATCTTCATTAAGCCCTGCTGCCTTATCCATGCTGAGCGCGGCCCGCGTTTTTCCCGTTTCACGTGACTTTGCCGCTATATCCTCATCGGACATAAAGCACATGACTTCTCCGCCATACCGTGCCAGCCTCGTCTTGTTTATGCCCGCCCTTGCCATCTGAGTATCGGTTACGATACTTACACCATTCTTTACGGCATCCCGGAAGGCCGTGACCGCCCCGGCCGAAAAGACCAGGTTGGCGGCATAGTCAAAATCAGCCGTCGTGTGAATTGCGCGCATTATTACAGGCGCCTTATCCTCCTCAAGGGTGATCCCCATCCTGTCAAGCTCGGCTCCTATTATCTCAAAGCTCTTTTTCTCAATTTCTTCCGGTCTTAAATCCCAGTACCGCATCCGATCCGCTCCAAAATTCACCCAAGAGGCCCGTAATGAACATCCAGCTGCTGGAATGGTATATTAATCCCGTTCTCTGTAAATATCCGCATTATCTCATCATGCATGAACCGCTGTACGTCATAACGCTCCTTTTCATCACACATGAACTTCACTCTCAGTTCCACCGAACTGTCTGCGAAATTCTCTATACCCTGACATACGGGTATGCCCTTTAAAAACCTGTTTTCCTCGTAGAGCCGCAGGAATTCTTCGTTGAGTATCTTCTTTATGCGCTGATGATCTTCATCATAGGGAACCGGGATATTGTAATAAATAATGGAATATTTCATGGACATATTTGCAAATGATTTTAACTGATTGTTACAGATGATACGGATATTCTGATTATCGTCTTCATATCTGGTAACCCTCAGTCCTATATCAACGATCTTACCCCTGATCCCTTCTATCATAACATAGTCACCGACATGGATCGAACCTTCCATAACAATGAATATGCCTGCCAGCAGGTCACCGACAAGACTCTGTGCACCAAGACCGACTACGACAGACAGGATACCTGCCGATGCAAGAAGCCTGGTAGCATCAATACCTATGAGATAGAAGCAGTAGAATCCCACTATTATTATCGCCGCAGCCTTAATAAGAGATGTGGACAGATGCATCATCGTTTCGACTCTGCTTCCGAAGGCTTCAGCTATAAGATCTATCACATGTTCAAAAACCTTTAGTATCAGGCCCGTAAAGATCAGCAGGACTATCACGGCCGACAGGGAGAAAATGTGGATGCCCCTGTCCCATCCGCCGCTCAAAATGTAGACTATCGCTGAATTCGAGCCGAAATGATACGCCTCGTAGGTGATCGACGCAATAAAGACAGTTCCTCCTAACAAAAGTGCGTGTTTGATAAGAAATTCGAACTTCTGTGTAGGGGTGCTGTTCTGCCAGTTCCCGGAAGGATCCCAATGTCCGAATACCGCAAGAGGATCGTTTTCCTCTCTATGCAGCTCCTCCTCGTCCATATCGTGTATGAGCAGTGTAAAGAAAGACAGGATGAACATAAGAACAAAACCAAACGACGCACAGAAAAGGCCCGTTATAAAACTGCTGTAGTACAATCTGTCCGTCGGCATCTCCGTTGCGATATAGTATTCGCCTGCAGGTCTGAAGCTCTGGAGGTATCTCTTCCCGTTAATTCTCTGGAAGCCGTTATAGTTTCCGGAAAAAGCATTATCGGATATTCCCAGTTCACCGGCATCTTTATCCACCATTGATTCCACACCGGAATAGAAAACCCTGTAGATCTCAGCTTCTGTATCATACATAAAACCTATCAGAAAACCCCCATTGGATATCTGTATGTTTGACAGGACGTATTCCGGCTTGGCACTTTCGATGATCATATCCTTGTCACCGGGATCCAGTTCTATCTGGAGAAGACCCCTGTGCTTTGTTATCGCACCGGCCAGCTTATCATCTTCGTTTTGCTTCAAGAAATCAGTATACCTGACAAACCTGGTGTTTCCGTCTTCATCAAGACATGTATAGTAATCAAATGCGCAGCCAATAAACTGCGAGTAGATCCCCTCATCCGAGATCATGGGATTCTGGATTATGACATCCTTCTTACCTTCGAGGATTTCCCAAAACTCATTAGACTGGTCTTTCTCATTATTGCTTATCGAAAATCTCCAAAAGTCGGATGAAGTGGCCAGTGTATAGCCGGCATCCGAAATAAGATATATATTTTTGACATAATTGGCATCCCTGAGCTTATCAAGCGCTTTGGAATTGTTGATGACTTTCACGGGATTATTATAGTCGTCCTTTACTACGCCATGGCTGCCGCTTTCACCCGTGTTCCCCAGCGTCATGACCCCCTCACTCTCGCTTGCAAAATCAAAATACTCATCACCGTGCAGCGCAACTATGAAAGCCAAAAGTTTGGCACGGCTTTCAAACTGCATATTATAGTAATCCGTAAACTCATCCTGCATATATATGCTCTCTTCAACGTCCGTCGATATCTCCTCCACTATGGAAACCGATTCCGAAAATGCTCCCGACAGCTTCATGAGTGCCTGAACATATAATGCCGACAAAAAAATGAGAATAACCGAAGTCAAAATGACAGGGATTATCTTGCGTCCGAGTGTCCTGCTGTAATATATGGGTGTGCCCTTCACGGAAAACAACCTGATCCGATGCTGTTCATCATCGTTTCTTAACATCTCAGAACGTACAAAAGACGAATATGCCGCTATGAGGATCAAAAAAATAAAGAGAATACACAGATTCCACAATATGACGGGAAAATTACTTCCGTACATATCGGATGTCGGGATACAGGCCACAAGATAGTTGTCCTCTCCATACAGATATGACGAATATTTCTTGGATGAAATGTAACAATCCTTACCGTTTATCTTCCTTATCCCCGTATACCGGTCGGTAAGAACCTCCTTATCTATCCCAATGGAAGAGGCAGTCAGGTCACTTAAGTCATTGCCATCCATCTTGCCGTAAACAATACGGTCTTCCCCCACATCCACCATAAGAGCAACCCCGTTGTTTCCTATGGTCGAGCCGTTAAGCCATGCTGACAGATCTCTCATTCGGTCTGATGCCCTGTCGAGGATATCGGAAGTAAAGCCAAGTATGATATATTTATTTCCATCAGCCGAATATGTACCCGGTATTGCCTTGCAATACAGGATAAGGTTTTTTCCAAGCTCAGGATATTCGGAATAAAAGGGATTTTGTATGGTAATATGATCAGTCCTGCTGTCGCGCAGGTCTTCAAACTCATTCTTTGTAAGATCGAGCATATCATTTGATATGATATTACTCCCGTTATCGGACGAAACAGCCGATACAAGAACATCCCCATCCCTGTTTGTTATATAAAGGAGTTCACAATCCTCCATACTCAGTGTGGAATTGTTAAGGATCTCGCTCTGAGTGCTTGCGGGCATGGCAGCAAACCGCCTGTAGCTTTCATTAGCATATGCCTTGGCGAGGTCACCCAGCATTATACCGTTGTTCTCATGAAAATTAGCCGTCAGATCTTCGATTTCTCTGGCATTGCTTTCCAGGTTTTTGATCGTGGCCGAAAAGAACCTGTTGTTATCGGCATCCTGATTCTGCCGTACCTCCGCACGCAGAACATATTCAAGAAGTGCAAAAAACGCAGCTATACCGATACCTATGATCGCAAACATGAGCATTGCCCGCCTGTGATACGAACGGTACACCCTGTCTCTTTCCTTACTCTTGTCCATGATTCTCCTTTATCCCGTTATGTTCCCGGCGAAATAATGACCGGTCTGTGATGCCAAAAAACCTCCCGCGTTCACGGGAGGCCATCATAGCACAACAAAAAAGTCATTTATCTTACCCATGATTCTACCTGCTTAACAGCAAATATGATAACATAAACCACTCTCCCAAACAAGGGCATGATGATATTACTCTTGAAGTATAAACAGTCAGCTTCTATAATTATATTTATGGCACTGAGTAAGGATCACACACACAATTTTAACAGGCTCGCATATAAGATCAGGTCCCACCACAAGGTTCAGGACATGAAGGATTATATCCAGCATGGGAATGTATCGGTATATGACCACGTCAATGCGGTCGCCCACACTGCCTACAGCATGGCGCATGCACTGAAGATCAGGGTCGATGAGAAGGTTCTGATCGAGGGTGCCCTGCTGCATGATTTCTTCGGATATGACTGGCACAATGATAAGGTAAAGAGGAAGCTCTTTGACATGCACGGCTTCACCCACGCAAGGCGGGCGAGGGAGCGCGCCGTTAAGCACTTCCATATAGACAGGCCCACACAGCATGTTATCGAATCCCATATGTGGCCCCTGACACTAAGAAGCCTCCCCAGGACCAGGGAGGCTATCTTGGTGTGTATCGCCGATAAGATCGTTTCTATCCGCGAGACACTTCGGATAGGGGACAGGGGACGGTTCTCTGTCTCCCCCGGGCGGCCTTCCGATAACAGGATCATCAAAAACAGTAAATA
>DPZM01000115.1 GCA_003535955.1 Lachnospiraceae bacterium
AATCCTTAATATCGCTGTTTGGATTAACTGCCTCCTTAAGGCTAACCTGATCAAAGGATACCGGTACAGGTTCCTGCCAGTTGGGATACAGGCGGATCTTGCCATCGCTGTCGGCATAATCCTTAAGGGACTTGCTTCCCTTGTCATAATCCTTGTCGGTCACCTTGGCTGTGGCTGAGAAGTATTTCTTTACTTCCCTGGTGCCTGTTGTATAATATTCAACATAACCGCTTACATCCTTTTTAGGTATCGAATATGTCTCGGTAGATATTACATACCATGCCTTATCTCCCCTTGCTGCCATTCCTTCCTTCTTATATACAAGAGGGGCAATGGTATCCTCCGCATCCTTATCAAATGTCTGGGTGACGGTATTATCTTCGCCCAATACTATATTTCTGTTCCCGGTTCCTTCAAGGATAGTTTCGGCATCATCCTCTAACGAGACATCATTCCCGCTGACATAGATTATCTTGTATCCGGAAGCGCTGTCGCTGTCATTATCATACTGTTCAGCCAATGACTTAAGGGACATACCCTCTGATGTATTATCGACATCATCGTATATCTCATATGACTCCTTCTGTAAGTCTTGAGTTTCATCGTTAAGGAGGCTGTCCGGCATCTCACCGTCATCTTCGATAAGCATATCCTCTGCCGGTTCTCCAACTGACTGATCAGTTAAATATGCCTCATTATCGGCTTCCTGAATTAAAGAATTGTCCTCATCGGCCAGTTCACCCGCATAAGCAGGCACCTGCAGGCAGGTCAGAACCATTGCGGTGACAAGCATCGCGCTCAACCTTTTCCTAAACTTCTTCATTTCCATTCCTCCTTTCTTAATGTGATCATCTCCGGAATTCAAATACCGGAGATCCGTTTATATTTCCGGCCTCCCTTACGGTCATCTCACCGTAGTGATCGTATAAATATACATAAAAAAACTCACGGAACAGGGTATCCTTACTCATATCAAGCAGGTATATATCGTCCCGTTCAAACAAAGCAGTCAAGGGATTTTCCAATCCTATCTCCTTGAGGAGATTGTTGTAGTACTCCTGCCCATAATACCACTCCCCATTGCTTATATAATACCTGAAAAAAACCTTAGGCGGAAGCTTGCCCTGGTCCATGAATGTCCGTTCTGTTTCATCCCATCCATACATAAAGTTACTTATAACCTTCTTCTCTTCCGCCGAAATATCCCATCCGCACAAGAGATACCGCTTGTTACCGCCATATGCTCCCGAGAATTTATCCTCTTTAACAGGTCCGCAGGCATCAAGCGGAGTTGTAAGGCGGTGAAGTACCGAACCCGTACATAACAGGTAGATCGATACGGAAATGAACAACACCGCTAGGATTGTCCCCAAGCATAGCAATGCCCGCTTTCTTGACTCTGCATCCCCTTTAGTAAATATCTTTTCCCCTTCTTCATGCCTTAAGGGCACTACAGCCATTATCCCAAGAGATGCAAATACCGGGGGAAGCCATACACGCGACGGTGCCCTCCCCTTCATTATAAAATAGATAATGATCGTAAATGTTCCGATCACCGCTAATACTGCCTCAAGCCTGTAATACCGGGAATCCGTGATCATAAAAATACCTAAGGCCGACAGAATAAGGAAGATCACCGGTATGGCAAGCTCAGTTTTATCAAAGCTCATCATGCCTGCAATATCGCGTATTCCCTTTACTATTCCGGCCGGGCTTACAGGATACCTCCATTTACTCCCGGCATCGGCAATCTTCTTAAGATTATATATATTTACAAGGTTAGTATCCGCATATAAGCCATGGATAGCACCCCTGTATATTGTCTTATCAAGATCCTCCTGCTTATCCTTAAGCTCATTCCACTCACTTACCGGAAAGTCCCATACCTTAACCCTTGCACGGTCGAATTCAAGCCCGCTCTTATAGGGTTCAAACGAATAGAAGAGCTTAAATCCTGTAAGTAAAATGATAGCAGAAATCAGCCAGGGAAGCAAACGTTTTACAGTAGCTGCGGCCCTTTCCCCATAGCCCTGCCTTTCTCCTGACTTACCGGAACCGGCAAGTATATAAGCCCCGGCGGCAAGCAGGATATAGGGAATGAACATAAGGGCAGCCTGATGCCTTATCATAAGCCCCGCGGCAAAGAAGAATGCTCCCGCAAACGCTCCCTTCATCCCGTCATCGCTTAAGCTGCAGGCAAAAAGCTCTATGATACCCGCAGTGCACAAGAAGGCTGCCTGCAGGGTGTAGTTGGCATTCCATATGACAAGGCCCCAGGACAGATACAGCATAAAGGCTGAGATAAGAAGCCTTGCTGCCGGATGAGCGTACCTTCCGAACAATACATATATTATCCGGCTCATGGCAATGATAAGAAGTATATGTACCAAAAGTGTGAAACTGTCCGCTGCCGGAAGGACCGCCTTCACGCCTTTTAATATGAGGCACAGGAGGGGATGCTGGTACTGGCAGTAGTTGTTGTCCGAAAGCAGGCCGTTTATCACTATCGCTACATTATAATTATCATAATCATCGTACAGCCTTCCGCTTACTCCAAAGGTAAGATACAAAAGCAGCACCGGGGCTGTTGATGCAAGGTGCGGATACAATCCCTTGATTTTTCCTGTCAAATCAGTTTCTTCCTTCATTTTGTTTCTTTATAACTTGTTTTGTTAATATATCGCACTTTTGACTTATTTAGTCAATACAATAAATTATCGGTTTTGATTGACGATAGCAAAAATATGGGTTATACTTACTTCTGTTGTGATTAATGCCGCAGTGGCGGAACTGGCAGACGCACAGGACTTAAAATCCTGCGGTTAGTGATTACCGTACCGGTTCGATTCCGGTCCTCGGCACCATTATTTTAATAAAGCGCCCGTAGCTCAACTGGATAGAGTACTTGACTACGAATCAAGAGGTTATAGGTTCGACCCCTATCGGGCGCACCATTATTAAAATTAATGTAGTTCAACTGAATT
>DPZM01000248.1:0-1896 GCA_003535955.1 Lachnospiraceae bacterium
TCCTCCTGAACAAGGTTTGAGTCCTGATACTCATCAACATATATCTCCTCGAAGTAATCACGGTATTCCGCTGCCGTTATCCCGTCATCAGCACCCAATATCCTGATACACAAATGTTCAATATCCGCAAAGTCAACTATATTCTTATCTCTCTTGAGTGCACTGTATTCATTTATTATACAACCGGTCAGCCTTGTAAGTTCCCTTACCACGCCAAGACAGGCTCCTATCCTTCTGTCCTGCTCTTCAAGAGGAAGAGAAAAGTCCTTCTTAAGTTCCTTTACCACATCCTTAACAGACTCCCTTAAGGCCATGAATTTCCCTTTAAGGTCTTCATCCACATACGGCCCGTCCTTTGGCTTATTCTTAAGGCGGACAAATTCAGCTCCCGCAAGAGAGCCCCTCAGTTCGTCATATCCCCTGCACTCCTTCAGGGCTTCTATAAGCTCCAGATCATTTGAAGCTGCAGGCTCATACATATAGGGCCCGTCAGGCTCACGGGTTATCTCCTGTGCCCTTGCCGCCTTATCATGAGCATCGGCGAGCAGCATCCCTGCCTGCCCCAAAAAAACATCTACCCATACCCGTTCCTCCTTACCCTCGTCAGTGTAGGCTTTCACACACCTGTCAAGCCACTTCTCCGGCTCGGGATCGCTCATCGAAAATTCGTACATCTTATCAAGGATCCCTTCAAGACCCGAGTCACTCTTTCCGGCGCTCAGACATTCGACCATGTTTATAAAGTCGTCGCTGCCCTCTTCATATGCTTTCTCAATGACCTTCTCTATGACGTCAGCCTTAAGCAGGCGGCATTCACCTTCATCCGCAACTCTGAAGTCAGGATCCAGCCCGATCTCCTGAAAATGGTTCCTTATCACATCCAGGCAGAAACCATGAATTGTCGTTATACGGGCGTTGTGAACGAGGGCAGCCTGTTTTATAAGGTGTTTGTCAGTCGGATTCTTGCTCCTCTCATCCTCGATAGCCTTAAGTATCTTCTCCTTCATCTGCTCTGCTGCAGCCCTGGTGAAGGTCATGACAAGGAACCTGTCGATGTCGACCGGGCTTTCCTCGTCGAGTACCCGCCTTATGATACGCTCAACAAGGACAGCCGTCTTACCTGAACCGGCAGCGGCTGATACAAGAAGGTTCTCATTTCTGGATTCAATTGCCTGTAACTGTTCTTGAGTAAATTCCATATCCGGCCCCCTATGAAAGGCTCTTTTTCATTGCTTCTATTATCGAATCCATGTCGGATGTTCCTTCACTTTTATCATCAATCGGAGGTTCTTCGTAATAACCTTCGCCCCTGTATCCGCATACCCCCTGATAATCGCACCGGGTACATGGCAGATTTGCATTCTCAGATCTTTTCCGGGGATGGGCCTTAATATCCCCCCCGAGTATCCCGTTTCCCATTTCCTTTATCTTTTGATTAACATAATCAGATATTACCTCGAACTGATCCGTGCTGGCAACGCAGCTTGAAGAGGTAAAGCTGCCGTCCTTTTTAAGACCGACAGGAATTACCGTTGATCTTGATCCAAAATCCGAATCGATAAGGCGGTAAACCGTGGCATCCGAATTCACCAGACCTGTCATCTTAAGCTGGGATGCGATCTTTTCATCTATCAGACCTGCTGTAAGTTCATCCGGTATCCCCTCATCATAAGAGATAAGAGGATCATCGATATGATAGTAGAATATCCCGGCCGGAATGACCGTATCATTTTTATATTTCTTCGATATAAGCTCGGTGCCGGCATTCATATAAACAACCAGCTGAAGGTCAAGACCTGCATATATCGCGGCCAGATCGAAGCTCTTACTGCCCGACTTGTAATCAATTATCTTAACATATACATTCCCGTCACGACTGCAGGTATCCATCCTGTC
>DPZM01000248.1:2004-5936 GCA_003535955.1 Lachnospiraceae bacterium
GATCGCTGCAGGATGAGAAATCAACCTCAAAGTCATACGGTTTAAAGCTTCCCTTCCTGAGCTGGTCGGTCAGTGTATCTATCGTTCGCCTCATTATACGCCTCATCCTGTTCACCGTATACCCGGTCCTGAAGGTCCCGTACATGGCTTCATAATCGCCCGAAGCAATGCAGCGTTCTATGGCTTCATCTATCATTTTATTCTTAAGACTGCCTTCAACAGCCGTCCATTCAAGATCCTTCTCCTTAAGCAAAGATCCGTAAGTCTCAAGAGCATCATGGAACACGGAACCCATATCGCCCATATCAAAGGAAAATAGTTCCCTCTCCCTAAGGGACAGGCCATACTTAAGAAAATGTCTGTAGGCACACCCGGCATAGGTTTCCAGCCTTGTTATCGAACAGGTAAGATCACTTCCGTACAGGGCCTCTGCCACTGCCCTGCTTATCGCATCATTTCCGCTTTCCGGTCTGTTCCTTAATGCCCCTTTTATAAGGTCTCTTATCCTGTCCCGTGACCCTTCGTCTGTAAGGCAGCTGTCAAGAAGAGTCAAAAACCGCTCCCTGTCATCCGGTGCCATCAGGCCTGCGAGCAGATCCTGTACTGATCCCGCAAGTTTATCATATGCAGAATCAGGGCCGTAAACCCTGTTTATTACTCCATCATCCGGTTTTTCAACCGCGATCGTTGGATATAACCTCATTATTGTTTTGACGAAATAAGAAGGATTGACCGACTTACCGTCATTATCAAGCCCGGAATAGGAAATATACAGATATTCGGATGGTTTGGTGGTAAGCATATAGAGATAGAGCCGTTGATCGTAAGCCTTCATCCTTGCCGTCGGGGCCAGTTCGATATGCTCACCGGCTTCCCCCTCAACCCCTGTAAGAAATTCCCTGTCCATATCCGATATCAGACCGCCACCACCGGAAGCCGCGGGAATGATACCGTCATTTACTCCCATAAAGAAAAGTGCCTTAATGTCCCTAAGCCTTGTTCTGGTTATGTCTCCTACCTGAACATAATCATCGGTCCCGGGAAGAACTCCCGTCCTTATCTCATCAAATCCCGCATCAAGAATATCCGCATACTCCTTAATGGTCATCCTCTCTCCGGGCATAAAGTTAACTATCTTGCCCAGAAGATCGCATACCTCCTCATAGATCCTGCCATATTCCATAGCCCGGATCCTGTCTCCCTCGTCCGTAAAATAAGCCTCCATTGCTTCCATCTTCTCCTGAAGCTTATGGCTGCATAAAAAACGATAAAGCGCAGTCGATACCACCTTAACATCATATTCCGCATCAGGCAGGAAAACATCCTCTCCCGTAAGATCATGCAGAAATACTTCAATGTCTCCCACTATCCGTTCCCGGATATCGTTAAGCATGGCAAGCTCTTCCACACTCACATCTCTTGGCTTCCTTATAAATTCTTCTGCCCAGGTCTTTCTGCCCTTTATGCCATATCTTAATATGTAATTTTCAAGGATATCTATCTGTTCGGAAGCTGTGCTGTATTCGGACATCGCAGTCCTCAGATATCGAAACACCGCCTCGTAACCGAAATCGTTTGTAACAATATCAAGCAACGACCGGATATACTCTATCATGGGGTTTAACAAGACCGGAGCCGTCTTATCCGCAAACATGGGGATACCATATCTCTTAAAGGCTCTTGCGGCCGCATTCATATATGTTCCGGGGTCTCCCGTTACTACCGCTATATCCTTATACCGGTAGCCCTCTTCCCTTACAAGCCTTTCTATCCTTACTGCTGCTTCCGTCGCTTCCTCCAGAGGCGTTGTCCCTGTGAATAGATGGATGGACCTGTCATTATGAGTGTCAATCCGGAAGCTTTTCTCTTCTGCCCTGAAGAGGTTCTTCTCAAGGTGAATGAGTTCCCTTCTTCTCATGTCATCGGGGATCAGGCTTCCTCCCTGTGCATACTTGAATCTTGCCGGCACTTCATCATCCAGAACCACATCTTCCCTCCTTGTTACCCCTCTGTCCTTACACATCCTGTCAAGGTATGTAAGGGTCTTGTAGCTAAGGCTGAAAAGATCCTGTCCGTCAACCCCATGTTTCCCGGCCGTAGGATCAGCCCTGTATGATGATATATCCAATAATAAGGTCACATATACATCTACACAGTTCACGAGAAGTTCTTCAATAAGTCCTCTCTGAACAGGCGTAAAGCCCGTATAGCCGTCAAGGACTATTACCGTCTTCTTAAGCTTTTTCGAACGAGGTACTTCATCGCGTACCTTCTGAAGTATCTCTTCGGTGGTTATATACTTCTCGTTTATGTATTTTAAAAATTCATTGTAAAGGAGCCTTATATCCGCAAGCTTGGCTTTAAGGATACCCCTCTCACTGCTCTTTTCTATGAGGCCCTCCAGTTCTTTATCCCCTATACCGTACTGCATGAACTCGGAAATGACTGACTTTACTTCACTGATATAACCCAGCTTGTTAAGTGATCCCTTAAGAGCGGTAAGCTTATCTTCATTCTTTCCCGCCATATGGCGAAGGATCAGGTTCTTTCCTATATCGTCAATGGTAACCCCCCTGGCATGGGAATAACCCACCTCTTCAAAAACGCGGTGAGCCAGACGGGTGAAGCTTAATACATCGATATTCAATATTCCCTTTTTGGGATGCATGGAAATGAGCTTTTGCTGGGTTGACAGGTTATACTGTTCCGGCACAAGGATATAGTAGTTAAGCTCCGGATGTTTAAGAGACTCATCTATGATATGTTCGTAAAGCCTATGTGATTTTCCGCTGCCCGAGCAGCCCAGGTACAGCTGAAGTGCCATAAGTATTCCTTTACCGGATCCACCATCCTCGATGGTTCCCCCTATGATAAACAGGGAGATACACAGTATCTCCCTGAATGAACATTACAGATTTAAACTGAGAACAGGATATCCCCGTAGGTAGGGAATGGCCAAAACTCCGAGGAGGTATTTACTTCCATTTCATCACAGAAGCCCCTCAGTTTTTCCATGGCCGGGATTATTTTGTCTTTATAGTAGACCGCGCATTCAAGATTGTTGTCATATGAAGGAGCCTTGGACAACAGCTTCTTAAGCTCACCCACCTGGGCATAAGCTTTATCTTCAAGAACAGACAGTTTTTTAATGAGGTCTCTCTCCATTCCGTTCTTAAACAGAGGATCTATCATTCCCTTAAGGCTCATAGCCTCGGCAAGCTGCTTAACATATTTGTTTACGGACGGCAGTATCTGCCGTAAAGCCATCTCAACCATTGTCTGGGCTTCTATATTAATGGTCTTGCTGTAAACATCAAGATTTATCTCATATCTTGAACGGACCTCCGTCTCCGTATATATCCCGTGCTTCTCAAAAAGATCGATATTCTTCTTTAACAGAACCGTTGGCATTGCATCAACAGTGGTGGGAAGGTTCAGGAGGCCGCGTCTCTTCGCTTCCTTCTTCCATTCTTCCGAATAGCCGTCACCGTTAAAGATGATTCTCTTGTGTTCCTGAATGGTACGTTTTATCAGTTCATTCAATGAATCGGTAAAGTCATCCGCCTTCTCAAGCTCATCGGCAAAGAGCCTCAATTCCTCAGCCACTATCGTATTAAGTATAGTATTGGGTCCCGATACGGACATCGATGATCCGCAGGAACGGAACTCGAATTTATTACCCGTAAAGGCGAAGGGTGAAGTACGGTTACGGTCGGTTGTATCCTTGGGGAAGCTGGGAAGCACATGAACACCTATCTCCATCCTGCCCGCTCCCTGATTCTTATACGAAGTACCCTTCTCTATACACTCAAGTATTTCCTCAAGATCATCCCCTAAGAAGATCGACATGATCGCAGGCGGTGCTTCGGATGCTCCAAGGCGGTGATCGTTCCCGGCTGATGCTATTGACACGCGCATAAGATCCTGATATT
>DPZM01000039.1:0-4599 GCA_003535955.1 Lachnospiraceae bacterium
GGGCACTTTCCAGTTGTATCACGTTAGTTCCTCCTGCTGTTTTTGTTTAAAAACCCTCATCTGTCACCTTCGGTGACATCTTCCCCCAAAGGGGAAAGACAAGAATTATGAATCAAATGATACACGAATCATTTCGCTTATTGATGTTATTCCTTCAAATACTAACTTGGTCGCGGACATCCTCAGGGTATTCATACCTTCGGATAAGGCTACTTCCTTGATCTCCTCGGCTGAGGCCTTGCGGCTTATATAGGGCTTAAGCTTGGGAGTTATCTCCATTATCTCATATACACCGATCCTGCCCTTAAAGCCTGTATGGTCGCATTCCTCACAGCCACAGGGTTCAAATATCCTGACCGGCTTCCTCTCACCGGGAATTCCCATGAGTTCCTTCTGCTCGTCGGTTGCAAGAACTTCTTTCTTACAGTTGGGGCACAGCCTTCTTACAAGTCGCTGGGCTATTATACCAACGATGGCGTCAGCCAGAAGGTAAGGCTCAACTCCCATATCTATAAGTCGTCCGATGGTACCGGATGTTGAATTCGTATGAAGGGTACTTACCACAAGGTGGCCCGTAATGGACGCCTGTACTGCTATACTTGCCGTCTCACCGTCTCGGATCTCACCGATCATGATGATATCCGGGTCCTGACGAAGGATGGAACGAAGGGCGGCCGCGAATGTAAGCTCAGCCTTAACGTTAACGTGTACCTGATTGATACCGTCGATATTGGCTTCGACAGGATCCTCAACCGTTATGATGTTAACGTCCTCCCTGTTAAGCTCGCTAAGTGCCGTATACAGTGTTGTCGATTTACCCGAACCCGTAGGTCCCGTTACCAGGATGATCCCATGCGGGTTACCCAGTATATGGTCAAACTGTTTAAGCTCGTCGGGCCTGAAGCCAAGCTGACTCTTCTCTCTCGTAAGTCCTGTCTTAGAGGTAAGACGCATAACCGTCTTCTCGCCGTAAACAGTGGGAAGGACCGAAACACGGATATCGTACTCCTGCCCGTCCACCACCTGGGTTATACGTCCGTCCTGAGGCTTGCGCTTCTCGGATATATCCATGCCGCCGATGATCTTGATACGGGCTGTTATAGCGGGAAGAAGGCTGGTATTGTAAGTCATCCTCTCGTATAGGGCGCCGTCGATCCTGTAACGGATGCGAACCTGATTCTCCATCGGTTCTATATGGATATCGGAGGTACGCTGTCGTACCGCCTGCTCTATCATCTGCTTAACGAGTACTACGATGGGCGAATTGTTGATATCATCACTGACATCCTCAAGATCCTCGTCACCCTTAAGGAGCTTCTCCCTCTCCTTGGCGTATTCATCGGCTGCGTTCTTGACATCGGCTGATGAGTAGTACTTATCTATCTGTAATCGTATCTGCCTGGGAGTGGAAACCACAGGCACGATCTGCATGTTAGTGATGATGGCAAAGTCATCTATCGCATTCATGTCCATGGGATCGGACATTGCCACAAAGAGCACGTTGGCATTCTTCTCGTCCACCCCGAGCGGTATTGCTGTATATTTCTTGACTATATCCGATTTGATAAGCTTGATTATCTTCTCGGGTATCTGTAAGCCGTTTAGATTGATGAACTTATAGCCCAACTGACGGCTCAGTGCCTGACCTATAGCCTCTTCGGTAGTCAGATTCATCTCCACCAGGACTTCACCCAGCTTCTTGCCGGATCCCCTCTGCTTTTTAAGGGCTGCCTGGAGTTTTTCTTCATTTAAGACATTCTGCTGAACGAGAATGTCTCCCAGTCTTAATTTTTTTCTTCTGGTACCTGTTTGCTGTTCCATTTATGATCCTGACATGATTTTTTCTTTATAATTTATACTCACTAAAAATGCTTCGCAAGCTTGTATGCCGTATAAATTATCAAAATACATTATCTCATGTCGCCCGTTCTTTTGTCAAGAAATTCCAAGGAAGCAGCGGCCGTTTTGTCACCTTGTGAGAACCCTGTTTTGTTACCCATGTCCTTCATATCATGTCCGCAGATCCCGACTAAAGGTATTTACTGTCTGAATGGCATCAAGCATCATAAGTGCCCTTTTATTCTCCATCACATCATGTACTCTTACGAAAGAGTAGCCGGCCTGCGCCGCCAATATGGTCGTGACCAGGGTTCCTTCAAGCCGTTCATCTACCGGAAGCTTTAGTGCGTTGCCTATGACTGACTTCCTCGAGCAGCCAAGTAACATTGGATAACCCAAAGCATTAAGTTCATCAAGTCTTTTCAGTATTTCAAGGTTCTCCTCGAAGGTTTTATTAAATCCGATACCGGGATCAAGGATTATCTTATCCTTATCTATTCCCGCTGTTTCTGCTATCCTGAGTGATTCCGCAAGGCTAAGCCTGATATTGTTTATAAAGTCGGGCGTTTCGTCATTCCTTGCGTTGTGCATGAGGATGTATGGCTTGTTTGACTGCGCCACCACAGATGCCATTTCGCCCTTATCATACCTCAAGCCCCATATGTCATTTATAAGGTCGGCCCCTTCATCAAGTGCTGCCCCGGCAGTTCCTGCCCTGTAGGTGTCAACCGATAACGGAATATCGAAGCGGACCTTGATAGCCTTAAGGACCGGAAGTACACGGCTCAGCTCCTCTGTTTCGGTTACAGGTCCGGCTCCGGGTCTTGTAGACTCACCGCCTATGTCAATGATATCCGCGCCTTCTTCGATCATCCGCTCCGTATGCTTCAGTGCTTCATCCACGCTTTCGTGGCTTCCGCCGTCCGAGAAGGAATCAGGTGTAACATTAAGGATTCCCATTATATAAGTATTGTTTACAAGGTCGAATTCCCGGTTGCCGATGATCATGGTTCCATTATTCTTCTGTTGCTGTTCTACTACACTTAGTTCCCTTTACCGCGGCAACCACAATATAGGGTTTGCGGTTGTCACATTTCGGACTAAACGTAATATTTTATCACTCTCAACTATAAAGACTTATGATGGGACAGGAATGGTTCAGATTTTTTATTATTTTTATATTATTTCCCTTGAACATTCTACCTTCCAAGCAAGGCGAAGAATTCGTCCCTTAAATCCTTGTTATTTTCGAATTCACCACGGGCCACCATGGTCACGGTTTTGGAGCCCGGCTTCTTAATCCCGCGCATGGTCATGCACATATGTTCAGCTTCTATCATGACAAGGGCTCCTTTGGGCTTCAGATACTGCATAATCGCATCGGCGATTTCCGCAGTCATACGTTCCTGAATCTGGGGCTTCTTACCTATTATGTCCACTGTTCTCGCAAGCTTGCTAAGGCCCACCACCCTGCCGTCAGGTATGTAGGCAACATGAGCCTTACCGTAGAAAGGGAGCAGGTGGTGTTCACACATAGAATAGAAGGTGATGTCCTTCTCAATGACCATTTCGTTATTGTTCACCGTGAAGGTGGTCTTAAGATAATCCTCGGGTGTCTCCGTAAGGCCTGCGAATATCTCCTCATACATGCGGGATATCCGGCTCGGGGTGCCCGCAAGTCCCTCACGCTCTACGTCTTCGCCTATCCCCTCAAGAATCAGGCGTACTCCCTGTTCGATCTTGTCTTTGTTCATCATTCCTCCGTCATTTATCCCTCAAGTATATTCAACTCATCTTCAACTGCTTTTTCTATAAATCCATTTAGTGAGATCCCCATGGCTTTTGCTTTTATTGCAGCTCTTTGATGTGTATTGGGTTTCAGCCGTACATTGAATCTTCCGGAATATGGTTTCTCGGGATCAACTCCATCCTTCTTGCACCATTCCAGATAATCGTCAACAGATGAATGGAATTCGTTAACAAGTTCATCCACTGACGTCCCCTGGAATGTAATGACTGTTTTTGTATTAATGACCATTCCCGAAAATATGTTGCATTCATCATCATATTCTACTTTACCTATATAACCCTTATATAACATAGTATTCATAGATACACCTCCGCATTCTCCAGAAACTTACGAACTGCCTTTACAGCGCCTTTATCGGTTACATTTTCAGGATGAGGTCTGTGAAATACTGCTCTCTCACCGTTCAGCAGTACTCTGACTCTCGAACCATCCCCCTCTGATATCTCTGCTCCAAGTGCAATGAATAATCCCTCAATATCTTTCCAGTCAATATCTGCATGGATTGGATTCGAAAATATCTTATTATACGTCTTAATATGTTTGTTGTTCATATAATTATGGTACTATGTTTTGGTACTACAGTCAATATCAAATCAAATATTGGATAATATACTTCAAATATGATAATGAGCCAAAAGCAAGGATACATGGGTGATCGCCTTTGTCTCTGTATTCTGCTGCCAGAGAAATGCTTCGATTAACTGCTTTAGCTATAGGGAGCGCTTCAACGTCTTCCACTGTCAGTTTTATACCGTCTTCAAGTCGTTTTGATTCCTCAAGAATGCAGTTTCTTAAATCTTCCGCTGGCAATGCACGTGAAGAATCAGGTGTCTGTACGGTTATTATATGAGATGCAAGCGGTGCCATGGTCCTGACTACCGCCCTGTAATCCTTATCCCTGAACATTCCGATAATGAATATAAGCTTATAGCCCGGAAACATTAGTTCAA
>DPZM01000039.1:4640-6073 GCA_003535955.1 Lachnospiraceae bacterium
CGTTTCCTTAAGACGGATCGCTGCATCGGGGTTATGGGCTCCGTCAAGATAAAACAGGGGATCATCGCTTATCTTCTGCATCCTGAAGGGTACAATGACTTTGCCGATCGCTTCTTCTGCCTTATGCGGGTCATATTTGCCTGCGTGATTTGGATCATCAAGGATATTAAGGCTGCCAAGAATATCAAGCGCCTCAAGAGCCAGGGCTGCATTGTATGGCTGGTATACACCGGAAGCGGCAAGTTCTATATTCTTATGGGCTTTGTAGTCATATATTGCCGCGTCTTCAGTTGCCGCATCCCCTTTTGTTGAATTTATTATTGCAGATTCATCTGTATTTGTATAAGTCGATAATCTACGGTTTTGCTTCATATGAATATCGCCGGGATTTACCGTATACAAACGGCTTGATTGCCTGTCACACACCTCTTCCATCACCCTGCGGACTGTGTCACCGGAATCAAGCATAACAACAGGTACGCCCGGCTTGATTATACCTGCCTTGGTACGCGCTATTTCCTCAAGGTTATTACCGATCATACCAAGATGATCCTCACTTATGGGTGTAATGACGGAAAGGACGGTCGTTGATACGATGTTGGTGGCATCGCCGCTCCCGCCAAGACCGGTCTCAAGGACCACATAGTCACACTGCATATCCTGAAAATAGCAAAACGCAAGTGCCGTCTCAAGTTCAAAGGCTGTGGGCATATCGTCCTTCATTACTCCTGCGCTTCCGTGGCTTACAACCTCAGACAGCTTAAATGCGGGTTCATTATGTACCTGTTCGGATGTGCGTCCAAGAAGCAAGGAATACAGCATGGTAATGTACGCAGCGTAATCCTCCTCACTTATCCACTCACCGTTTATCGTATACTGCTCCCTCACATCTTCCACTGCCGGAGATGTATACATACCCACCCTATAGCCGTTAGCTGCAAGAGCCGCAGAAATAAAGCTGCAGGTCGAACCCTTGCCGTTCGTACCTGCAACATGAATGAACTTAAGGCTGTCCTGCGGGTCACCAAGGAGATGCATGAGTTCACGCATCCTTTCAAGCCCCAGCTTTATCTTCTGCCTGCCAAGTCCCGATATACCTTTATATGCTTGTGTATGATCCATTATACCTTACGTTATCCTGATAGTTTAAATTACTGTCTAAAATTTTAGCTGTCCAAATCTGCGTCATCAATATCCGTCATTCCCTGCGTAAGGCTTAAGGTATTAAGTGTACGTCTCTTGCGGCGCATCTCCTCCGACTGATCGAGCAGATAGTCATTTATCTTCTTGCTGTTCTTAATGTGGATGAGCTTGATCACCTTATCGGTCACATCGCCTGTGTAGCACACTATGGTTCCCAGGCCGAATAACCGCTCGCAAATGGAGCGTTCCAGCTTAATGTCGATGATCTTATATAAATAGCAGGTGTCTTC
>DPZM01000096.1 GCA_003535955.1 Lachnospiraceae bacterium
CGGTGACGGCTGAGGAGCTTAATAAGGTTGAAGACCTTGTAAATGAGAAGATCATGGAGGATATCCCGGTAGTTACGGATATCATGTCGATAGATGAAGCTAAGAAGTCCGGTGCCATGGCATTATTCGGAGAGAAGTACGGTGAAGTTGTAAGGGTCGTTAAGATGGGTGACTTTTCCAAGGAACTGTGCGGAGGTACCCATGTTAAGAAGACCGGTGACATCCATGCCTTCAAGATCATGTCCGAGAGCGGTATCGCTGCGGGAGTAAGAAGGGTGGAAGGACTTACCGGCACGAGAGTTCTTACATATTATAAGGAAGTGGAAGATACGCTGAAGAATGCGGCAGCAGTGCTTAAGGCTTCTCCGGCGGAACTGTCCGACAGGATCGTTAAGCTCAAGGATGAGGTAAAGTCACTCACATCCGAGCTTGAGTCCTTAAAGAGCAAGGCAGCCAAGGACGCTATGGGCGATGTGATGGATAAGGTGACAGAGGTAAAGGGAGTCAAGTTCCTTGCGACAAGCGTGCCCGGAGTTGATATGAACGGCCTCCGTGACTTAGGTGACCAGCTTAAAGGTAAGATAGGTGACGGTGTTGTTCTTCTTGCATCGGATGCAGACGGCAAGGTCAATCTGGTTGCAATGGCTACGGATGGGGCAATGGGTAAGGGCGCTCACGCCGGCAACCTTATCAAGGGTATCGCAGGTCTTGTAGGCGGTGGCGGCGGCGGCCGTCCGAACATGGCCCAGGCCGGCGGCAAGAACCCCGCAGGCATTGACGGCGCACTGACAGAGGCCCTTAAGGTACTCGAAAGCCAGATAAAATGAAACATCAAAAAATAAGTTGACGAAATAAAGGTTACTGTATATAATAACATCTAGTGCAGCGCCTTAACAGGCGTGAACCCTATAGTCGTCAATGCACAAATATATGACGCGAGGGGAGGTTGAGAAGCATGTCGAACGTAATAGTTAAAGAGAATGAAACATTAGATAGCGCTCTGCGTCGTTTCAAGAGGAACTGTGCCAAGGCCGGTATCCAGCAGGAAATCCGCAAGAGAGAGCATTACGAGAAGCCTAGCGTAAAGCGTAAGAAGAAATCTGAAGCTGCCAGGAAACGTAAATACAACTAATAAGTCATTTGACGGAATCCTCCGGAACATTTCGGAGGATTTCTTTTTGGTCTGGATTTTGTGGAGTCCATGTGCTATAATACAACATGTTGTGGAGAGAACTTGATATGTTGGCTAAATGTCTGCTTGTCCTTATCCTTATCCTGCTGCTTACTCTCTTTATTTATACACAGAGCAGGGGCTTTAAGGTGGTAAGGTACAGGTTCATAAATAAGAAGCTTAAGGTTGATCATTTCAGGTTCGCCCTTATATCCGACCTGCATGATGAAGATCACGGGAATTATAATGAAGAGGTTCTGAAGGCTCTTCATGACGAGGATCCGGATGTTGTTTTTTTGGCCGGAGATATGGTAACAACAAGCATGGAGCTTGAATACCATTCGACAGTCGCTCTTAGATTTATAAGGGATGTTGCTGCCCGGTATCCGATCTGTTACGGCATCGGCAATCATGAGGAGAAGCTGAAAAGGTGTCCGGAGAAGTTCCCCGGTGAATACGATAAGTATGTATCGGCTCTTAAGGATATGGGGGTTTCGATGCTTACAGATGAGAAGGTCAGCATTGAGGAGGCCGGGATCGATGTTTACGGACTGGACCTTGAACATGAATATTTCAGAAAGCTTTTGATAAATCCGATTCCCGGTGATTATCTTAAACGGAAGTTCGGGGATCCGGATCCTGACAGGATATCGATACTTATAGCCCACGATCCGGAACATTTTGATAGTTATGCCCTCTGGCATCCCGATTATGTTTTGTCGGGACATGTTCACGGAGGGATCATCAATATCCCACCCTTCGGAGGCCTGGTATCACCGCAGCTTAAGCTCTTTCCCAAGTACGATGCCGGTCTTTTTGAGAAGGACGGAACCACGATGATCTTAAGCAGGGGACTTGGGTCCCACACGGTACCCGTGAGGATCAACAACAAGGCGGAGGTTGTTATCGTGGATATTTACAGGGAATAAATCGATGAGTGCGGGGTTTGAGGGAGCCCCGGAGTCATATGAAGGGAGTAAATAAAGGGGAATCTTATGAAAAAGGATAACGATATCATGAGTCTTACCGTGAAACTTCAGGTATTTGAAGGACCGCTGGATCTGCTCCTTCACCTTATTGAGAAGAACAAGGTGGATATTTACGATATCCCCATTGTTCTTATTACCGATCAGTACCTTGAATACATAAGGCAGATGCAGAAGGAGGATCTCGACATTATGAGTGAGTTCCTCGTTATGGCTGCAACCCTTCTTGATATAAAATGCAGGATGCTCCTTCCCAAGGAAGTCAATGAAGAGGGCGAAGAGGAGGATCCCAGGGCCGAGCTTGTCGAGAAGCTTATCGAGTATAAGCTTTATAAGTATATGTCCTATGAACTTAAGGACATGCACATGGATGCCGGCAAGACTCTTTTCAAGAAGCCGACCATGCCCAAGGAGATCGAGGAATATGAGCAGCCCATCGACTACGAGCAGCTTATAGGCGACCTGGATCTTGCCAAGCTGAATCAGATATTCAAGTCAATGATGAAGCGACAGGTTGATAAGATCGATCCCATAAGGAGCAAGTTCGGCAAGATCGAGAAGGATGAGGTCAACCTTGAGGAGAAGACCGCATATATCGAGAACTATGTTAAGAGTCACAAGCGGTTCGGCTTTAGGGACCTGCTTGAGAAGCAGGGCTCGAAGATGGACATTGTGGTGACTTTCCTTGTTATACTGGAGCTCATGAAGCTTGGACAGATAATGATAGTTCAGGAAGCGCTGTTCGATGACATCATGATCACCTCGAAGATGGCTGCGTAGGAACCGGGACAGTATAAGAGAGTACGAGCGAAAACGGAGTAAGGATAGATATTGGCTAAATCATTAAGCGATAATGACAATAATAAAGAGGCAGTTGGAACCGGAGCGGCAGCCGGAACGGAAGCGGCAGGGGAACCTCAGCAGGAAGAGCTTAAGCCTGTGGATAATCCCAAGGCTGTTATCGGAGCGGTTCTTTTCTCGGTGGGCAATTCCGTAGAGTATAAGAAGCTTGCCACAGTATTGGGCCGGGACGTTAATGAGACAAAAAGCCTGGTGGCAGATCTTAAGAAGGAATATGACGGGAATGATGACTGCGGTTTCACCATCATAGAGCTGGAGGAGTCGGTCCAGATGTGCTCCAAGGCTTCAATGTATGAGCACCTCATAAAGATAGCTAAAGTTCCCAAGTCATATTCACTGACGGATTCAATGCTTGAGACCCTGTCTATAATAGCTTATAAGCAGCCGGTCACCAAGCTTGAGATAGAGAAGATAAGGGGAGTCAGCTGTGACCATGCGGTAAACAAGCTTGTGGAATACGGGCTTATTACCGAACTGGGAAGGCTGCAGGCGCCCGGAAGGCCGTTGCTGTTCGGTACAACGGAAGAATTCCTGCGAAGCTTCAATGTTACTTCGCTCGACGACCTTCCCACGGCAAGTCCTGACAGGATTGAAGAGTTTAAGAAGGAAGCAGCGGAGGAAGTGTCACTTAAGCTTGATATTTAGACACTGTTTTCCGACAAAATGATGGGGAAATAAGCCGGCGGGAACCACCGCCGGCTTATTATTTTGTTATGGGAAAAAATGTAAAATAAATTCTATGAATTACATCTGACTTGTGCTATAATCTATTCTAGTGCGTAATGCGCAATGATTGTTTAAGCAAAGGCTTTACAAGCCATAGTATACTAAATGGAGGGCTGAACAAAATGAGTAACACTTCTCAAGCGGGCACAAGAATTGATTCACTGCTCGATGAAAACAGTTTTGTTGAGATCGGTGCCATGGTCACGGCCAGGGCGACTGATTTCAATATGGATCCCAAGGCGGCTCCCAGTGACGGCGTTATCACAGGCTACGGTCTTATAGGCGGAAGTCTCGTATACGTTTACAGCCAGGATGCTTCCGTTATGGGAGGTTCCATAGGTGAAATGCATGCGAAGAAGATCATCAATCTGTATGATCTTGCAATGAAGACAGGCGCACCTGTGATCGGACTTATCGATTCAACGGGGCTTCGTCTTCTTGAAGCAACGGATGCACTTTCGGCATTTGGAAGGATATACAGGAGGCAGTCAATGGCTTCCGGAGTTATTCCTCAGATAACTGCAATTTTCGGCAGTTGCGGCGGTGGACTGGCAGTATTCCCGTCAATGTCTGACTTTACCTTTATTGAATCGGGCAAGGGCAAGCTGTTTGTCAATTCCCCCAACGCTGTTGAAGGCAACTATACCGAGAAGCTGGATACATCCGCAGCAGCATTCAGGTCAGAAGAGTGCGGTGATGTTGATGTTGTTGCCGACGAGGCTGAGATATATGAAAAGATCAGGAGCCTGGTAATGATGCTTCCCGAGAACAATGAGGAGAACGGGGCATTTGAGGATTGCACCGATGATCTTAACAGGTTATGTTCAGACCTTTCGGGCTGCTATAAGGATCCTTCGGTTGCGCTTTCAAGGATCGCCGACGATCAGGACTTCTACGAGATCAAGGCTGATTATGCCAAGTCAATGGTAACGGGATTCTTAAGGCTCAACGGAATCACGGTAGGTGCCGTTGCCAACAGGAGTGAGAAGTATGATGATGAAGGCAAGGTTGCCGAGAAGTTCGATTCGGTACTTACTCCCGCAGGATGCCTTAAGGCAGCTGATTTTGTTAGCTTCTGTGATGCATTTGACATTCCCGTCATAACACTTACTAACGTAAGCGGATTTGAGACGACGATGTGTGCCGAGAAGAAACTCAGCAAGGCTGTAGCCAGGCTGGCAGACGCATTTGCGTCTGCTACGGTGCCCAAGGTAAATGTTATAACCGGCAATGCTTTCGGAAGCGCATATGTTGTAATGAACTCCAAGTCACTGAGTGCGGATATGACCTTTGCATGGGATTCCGCATCAGTCGGCATGATGGATGCCGATGCGGCAGCCAAGCTCCTCTTTGAGAAGGAAGACAACAAGGCTGAGCTTACGGCATCATATAAGGAAATGCAGACAAGTGTTGAATCCGCAGCCCGCCGCGGATATATCGATACGATCATCAAGGCCGAAGACACACGTAAGTATGTCATCGGTGCGCTTGAGATGTTATTTACAAAGAGAGAGGAGCGTCCTAACAAGAAGCATGGCGCAATCTGAGAAAGGGATGGTGAAACGTAATATGAAAAAGTTTTTATCACTATTATGTATAAGTATCTGCCTTCTTGGATTGACAGCATGCGAGAAGCCCAAACCGGTTGATCCGCAGGATTCGGCGTCTCTTATAGGACGTTCACAGGCAATAGTTACTTATATACTGGCCGAGGATCCCGAGACATACGAGGGTATGTCATACAGTGCCGGCAGGCAGATCGACGGCCTTTCCGTCTTTGCGGATGAAGGTGCCGAGTACACCGAGGTTGTATTTAAGGAAGTATTGGGTCTGTCCGTGGAGGGTAACGGCTTTATCTCCGGAATTGATTCATGGGAGAAGGCAATTGAGGAGATCGGCCGGTTTGTTGAATTTAAAGATTCAACTATCGAATACGGATCCAAGGGAGATACATTTATAGTTGACGTGGGAGCACAGTTCGAGAACAGAACTGCTGTCATAGAGTTTGTTTATAAGGATGATCTTAATAAGACACTTACATCATACGCCGTTAACGTGGATTATACCTTCGGCGAGAAGATGGGTAAGGCGGGACTCAATACCCTGCTTGGTATGGGAACCGTATTTATCGTCCTTATACTTCTTTCGTTCCTTATAAGCTGCTTTGGCCTTATAAACAAGGCTCAGGCCGCTGCCGAAGCAAGAAAGAAGCAGGCTGCACCGGCTGTTGAAGCCAAGGCCGCACCGGCTTCTGTGGTTGAAGCGGTTGATGTATCAGGCGGTGATGATGAGATAGCAGCGGTGATTGCCGCAGCAATTGCAGCCTATGAAGCCGAAGGCGGAATAAGCCTTGCGGAATCAGGTGGATATTACGTAAGAAGCATAAGACGCAGAAGTAACAATAAGTGGAATAAGAACTAAAGATTTTCAGTATACCAGGAGGAATTTAAAATGAAAAACTATACCATTACTGTTAACGGAAATGTATATGATGTTACTGTTGAAGAAGGAGCAGGCGGTTCAGCACCTGCAGCACCCAAGGCAGCACCCGCAGCACCCAAGGCAGCACCTGCAGCACCCAAGGCAGCAGGAGCAGGCTCTATCAAGGTTGAGGCAGGAGCAGCAGGTAAGATCTTCAAGATCGAAGCAAGCGTAGGCCAGAGCGTAAGCAAGGGCGATACCGTTATCATCCTTGAGGCCATGAAGATGGAGATCCCCGTTGTAGCACCTGCAGACGGTACGGTAGCCAGCATTGATGTATCCGTAGGTGACGCTGTAGAGGCAGGAGCGTGCCTTGCAACACTTAACTGAGGCTTGAACTTTATCTGATACTATTTCATTAAATTGGAGGTTTAAAAATGTCATATATAGTAGAGACTATGCAGAACCTCATGCAGCAGACGGCTTTCTTTAATCTTAAGCCGGGCAATTTTATTATGATCATCGTTGCATGCGTGTTCCTGTATCTGGCTATAGCAAAAGAATTCGAGCCGCTGCTTCTCTGCCCGATCGCGTTCGGTATGCTGCTTGTCAACATATATCCGGACATCATGTTGACTGTTGAAGAGTCAAGCAACGGCGTGGGTGGTCTCCTTCATTATTTCTACCTTTTGGATGAATGGGCTATCCTTCCTTCATTGATCTTTATGGGTGTCGGAGCCATGACAGACTTCGGTCCCCTTATTGCAAATCCCAAGAGCTTCCTCCTTGGAGCGGCAGCTCAGTTCGGTATCTTTGCAGCTTACTTCGGTGCTATCGCACTTGGCTTTAACGATAAGGCTGCAGCAGCAGTATCTATCATCGGTGGCGCCGATGGTCCTACATCCATCTTCCTTGCCGGTAAGCTTGGACAGACGGCATTGCTCGGACCTATCGCGGTTGCGGCATATTCCTATATGTCACTGGTTCCCATCATCCAGCCCCCTATCATGAAGCTTCTCACAACAGAGAAGGAGAGGGCCATCAAGATGGAGCAGCTTCGACCCGTAAGCAAGCTTGAGAGGATCCTTTTCCCCATCGTGGTAACCATAGTTGTATGTCTGATACTTCCCACAACAGCTCCACTTGTAGGTATGCTCATGCTTGGTAACCTCTTCAGGGAGTCCGGTGTTGTGCGCCAGCTTCAGGAGACAGCCAGCAATGCTCTTATGTACATCGTTGTTATCATCCTCGGTACATCGGTAGGTGCAACAACGAGTGCGGCAGCTTTCCTTAACTGGGACACCATCAAGATCGTTTTCCTCGGTCTTATTGCGTTTATGTTCGGTACTGCGGCCGGTGTTCTCTTTGGAAAGATCATGTGTGTTGCCACCAAGGGTAAGGTTAATCCGCTGATCGGTTCGGCAGGCGTTTCTGCGGTTCCGATGGCAGCAAGGGTATCGCAGAAGGTAGGTGCGGAAGCGGATCCCACCAACTTCCTTCTTATGCATGCCATGGGCCCCAATGTTGCCGGAGTTATCGGTACAGCCGTAGCGGCCGGTACCTTTATGGCGGTGTTCGGAGTATTTTAAGAACAAAGTGACGACACAAAGCCGGTACTTTAATAAGAATCTTATGATAAATTAATTTGGAGGATATAATAATGGCAGAAGTTGAAAAGAAACCCATCAAGATTACCGAGACCATTCTCCGTGACGCGCACCAGTCTCTGATCGCAACGAGAATGCCTACCGAGGTAATGCTTCCCATTCTTGATAAGCTTGATAAAGTCGGATACCAGTCACTTGAGTGCTGGGGCGGTGCCACATTCGATGCATCACTCCGTTTCCTCAAGGAAGATCCCTGGGACAGGCTCCGTAAGATAAGGGATGGCGCCAAGAACACCAAGCTTCAGATGCTCTTCAGGGGACAGAATATCTTAGGATACCGCCCTTATGCAGATGATGTTGTATATGCTTTCGTTGAGAAATCCATTGCAAACGGTATAGATATCATCCGTATATTCGACTGTCTTAATGATATCAGGAACCTTCAGGCAGCAGTTGATGCTACGAACAAGATCAAGAAGCAGGAGGGGCGCGGAGAGTCACAGATAGCCCTTTCATACACACTTGGTGATGCCTATACTCTTGAGTATTGGGCAGATATGGCCAAGAAGATTGAGGAGATGGGAGCTGACTCCATCTGTATCAAGGATATGGCAGGTCTTCTTGTTCCTTACAGGGCAGCAGAGCTTGTTAAGACACTGAAGGAGAGCACCAAGCTTCCGATCCAGTTACATACACACTACACATCGGGCGTTGCTTCGATGACTTACCTTAAGGCTGTTGAGGCAGGTGTTGACGTTATCGACTGTGCAATGTCACCTTTTGCCCTTGGTACATCACAGCCCGCTACAGAGGTTATGGTTGAGACCTTCAGGGGTACACCTTACGACACAGGCTATGATCAGAAGCTCCTTGCAGAAATAGCCGATTATTTCAGGCCTTACAGAGAGGAATGCCTTGCCAACGGACTCTTAAGTCCCAAGGTACTCGGCGTAAATATCAAGACCCTTCTCTATCAGGTACCCGGCGGTATGCTTAGTAACATGGTATCTCAGCTTAAGGAACAGAATGCGGAAGATAAGTATAATGAAGTGCTTGAGGAGATCCCGAGAGTTCGTAAGGA
>DPZM01000293.1 GCA_003535955.1 Lachnospiraceae bacterium
GGTGTATTCTTCTTTTCTCTAATCTCCTTGCATACCGAAAAGCCGTCAAGGCCCGGAAGCATAAGATCAAGGATCACCAATGCATAATCCTCGTTTAATGCCCTGTCAAGGCCCCTGCTGCCATCCGCCTCGATCGTTGTCTCAAATCCGGACATCTCAAGGTAATCCTTCTCAAGTTCTGCTATTGCTTCTTCATCCTCTATTATCAATATCCTGTTCATCTTAACTCCTTATTATCATATTTATGAAGCGTGAAATTTATGGCTGCTCCCTGTCCTTCCACGCTGGCGGCCCATATATATCCGCCGTGATCTTCTATTATCTTCTTAACTATCGAAAGACCGATCCCGCTTCCCATCTTTGAGGAATTGCGTGATACATCACTTCTGTAGAACCTGTCAAATATATATGGCAGATCCTTTGCGGCTATGCCATGACCGTTATCGGCTATCTCAACCTTGATCGAATCACCTATATCAAGGATCCCGATAGATATGGTTCCGTCTTTACGGCCCAAATATTTTATCGAGTTGGATATGATATTGTTTACTACCCTTCTTAACTGCTCGGGATCGGCTACTATCACAACATCCTCGGATACCGAATTCTTATATTCAAGCTTCAGCCCCTTGGCTTCAAGTTCAAGGCTTATATCAAGTGCGCCGTCATTGAAGTATTCACAAACATTTAGCATGTGAAAATTATACGGAATACTGTTTGTGTCGAGACGAGAATACAGAGTAAGTTCGTTGATCAGATGGTCCATGTCATTCGCCTTGTTATAGATGGTCTTAATATACCTGTCTATCTTCTCCGGCGTATCAGCCACACCGTCTATAATTCCTTCAACATATCCCTTGATCGAAGTTATGGGTGTCCTTAGATCATGCGATATGTTGCTTATTACCTCTCTTGTTTCCTCTTCACTTTTCCGCTTATCCTCAAGGATATCCTTTATCTGCTCACGGATTTTCTCAAGATAGCCGGCTGTCTTGTCAAGCACACCCCTGAAGCCTTCACCGAATTCATGGTCAAAGTCACCCTCCGCCATGTATTTTACAAGCTCCTCCAGCTTCTTTATCGGACGGATAAGCCTTTTATATATTATCAGCGCAGCCGTTCCTGCCACTATAAATGTAATAAATACTATCATATAACCCATTAATCTAGTATAACACAAATACTGTTAATTAATATCACTTATTTATCTTTCCGTTATAAATTCAGAAAATTTGTTTGACTTAAATATAATTTATTATAAAATATAAGTGATACCCTATTATTCCACTTGAAAACGAAAGGAGATATTCATATGAAGTATGTATGTCAAGTATGCGGTTATGTGCATGAAGGAGACAATCCTCCCGAAAAATGTCCTGTTTGCGGTGTAGGTCCGGACAAGTTCAAGGCCGTTGAAGGAGAAATGAAACTTGCTGCAGAACATGAATACGGTATTTATGATAAGACCGTTAAAGACAATCCTAATCTGGATGACGAAACCAAAAAATACATCCTTGACCAGTTGAAGTCCAACTTCACGGGAGAGTGCTCCGAGGTAGGTATGTACCTGTGCATGGCAAGAATCGCCCATCGTGAGGGCTATCCCGAAATCGGTTTGTATTGGGAAAAGGCTGCTTTCGAAGAAGCCGAACATGCCGCTAAATTTGCAGAGCTTCTGGGTACAGAGCTTGAACCGAATATGAAGGCATCAACCAAGGAAAACCTTAAGTGGAGATATGAATGCGAGTTCGGCGCAACTCAGGGCAAGTTCGATCTGGCATTATGCGCCAAGAAGAATGATCTTGATGCCATCCACGACACGGTCCATGAGATGGCAAGGGATGAGGCAAGGCACGGACAGGCGCTTAAGGGTCTGCTTGACCGCTATTTTAAATGAAGAGAATAATACTTACGGGCGGTGGTACTGCCGGACATGTTACTCCCAACATAGCGCTTATCCCTTCCCTGAAGGAAATGAATTATGATATTCATTATATAGGGTCGTATGAAGGAATAGAGAAATCGCTCATGGAAGATATCGGAATTCCCTATCACGGTATTGCTTCCGGTAAGCTTCGAAGGTATTTTTCCCTGCAAAACTTCACTGACCCTTTCCGGGTCCTTAAGGGTTTTTTTGAAGCCAACAGGCTGATAAGGGAATTAAAGCCGGATATCGTGTTCTCCAAGGGAGGGTTCGTTTCTGTCCCTGTTGTAATTGCTGCCGGGAAGAATCATGTACCCGCTGTTATACATGAATCGGACATGACCCCCGGGCTTGCAAATAAGCTGTGCTTTAGATCGGCAAAAAAGATATGCTGCAACTTTCCCGAGACCCTGTCTTTTTTGCCGGCCGGTAAGGCGGTACTGTCGGGTTCTCCGATAAGGCATGAACTGCTTGAGGGTTCCAGGGAAGCAGGGCGTGTCTTTACGGGATTTACAGACAGTAAGCCCGTCATCATGGTAATAGGCGGTTCCCTGGGGGCTGCCAACGTGAATTCGGCTTTACGAAGAAACCTGCCGAAGCTTCTTGAAAAATACAATATAGTCCATCTGACCGGCAAGGGTAAGGCTGACAGCAGTCTTAACGGCACTCCCGGATATGTTCAGTATGAATATATAAAGGATGAACTGAAGGACCTGTTTGCCCTGTGCGATATTGTTATATCCCGCGCCGGAGCAAATGCCATATGTGAACTGCTGGCATTGAGGAAGCCCAATCTCTTAATACCTCTTCCCTCAAAGAGCAGCCGCGGCGATCAGCTCCTGAACGCCGAATCATTTAATAAGCAAGGCTACTCCATGGTTCTTAAAGAGGATGATCTTACAGATGAGCAGCTCCTTAAGATGATAGATGAATTATATGAAAACCGGGACAAATACATTAAAGCCATGACAGGCAGCAGTCAAAACGATGCCATAAATACAATAATCTCCATGATCAGGGATCTCTCCTGATCATGGAGATTTTTTCTTTCTCCTAATCCATAGCCAGCAGCATGCACAATTCCTTCTGTTCTTCATCTGTCGGCTTACCCGGCTTCCACTGGATCATAGCACCGTCTCCCTTAAACCTCGGTATAAGATGTATATGGAAATGGAATACCGTCTGTCCTGCCGCTTCTCCGTTGTTCTGAACTATGTTAAAGCCGTCGCAATGAAGCTTATCCGTCATATGGGCAGCAAGCTTCTTAGCCAAAACTAAGGCCCTTCCGGCAATGTCTTCGGGAAGCTCATAAATATTGGCATAGTGTTCCTTGGGTATTATAAGTGCATGCCCTTTGGTTGCGGGACCCGCATCCAAAATAACGGTAAAATCGTTATCTTCATAAATCTTATTTGTCTCAAATACTCCGTTTGCAAGCTTGCAGAAAATACAATCGTCCTTCATTTTATAATCCTCCTTAGTCTTCCTTTACAAAGGCAAATGCCTGATCAAGCATCCTTAACCTTCTGAAATCCCCCTTAACCTGCATATCTCCGGACATAAATGCCCTCTGGAAAGTCATCTGACCCGAAACTATCCTGTTCATGACATCATCATTCAGCTTACACAGGACCTCGGGATCTTCATGATTCCCGTAATAGCAGTTAAGATCCGAGTTACTTATCTGTACGATCAGAGGTTTCTTCCTCTCCTTTATCATAAATTTATATACAGCATTCACATTTACGGACGGAACGAACTTCTCCCTGAAATCACCTATATACATAAGGTTCTCATCGACCCCGGCATGCTCCATTTTGCCCTTGAAAAGGTTGGTCAGCTCCTCAATATCCTCCTTCTGCTGCTGAACATAGGTTTCATCTGCCGCATATTTGGACAACTGCTCGGATTCCTGGGGTGTGAGAGGTATGTTCCTTCCGGCACCGCTTATCCTCTTTACCGCCTTGTTGCTTGTCGGAAGCGATTTGGTCTTCTGGGAAATACTCCTGTACAGATTCTCTGCCTTCTTCTCTATTATGGCAAGGTAGTCCTGTTCTATCTCAAACGATACAAAATCTTCAACATAAGCACACATTCCGGGCAGGGGAAGACCTCCAAGCATCTCCCATGCAAGAGTTAAGCTTGTCATGGCTTCACGTTCACCGGGTGCGGTTGACATTACCACAGGACACATATATGTTGTTTCGAACTTCTCCTTGTTTCCGTACAGCCAGCATGCATCAAGAAACTGCTGCATATATCCGCCTATACCGAACCATTCAACAGTTGTTGCAAGTATAATACCATCAGCATCGTTTATGGATGCAGGCAGTGTTGTAATGGTATTCTTGAGTTCATATAGGTTGAACTTCTCAACCTTTACATTTAATTCATCAAGAACCTGGCTTATCCTGCCTATGACAAAGAGAGTCGGATCATTTATTATACCCCGTCCACCGTAATAAATGTTGATTTTCATGAATTTGGTCCCTCCAAACATTCACAATTATATCACAATTCCCATCCAAATTGTACATCCTTGTCACGGCTCAGCTTCATGTAGGTATCATCCTTATTGTTTCCGACTTCATCAAGAGCTTTCGAGAATTTCCTGAATGATCTGTACCATTTAAGTATTATGAGAATGGGCAGCATGATGGCCATTGCTCCGGTCAGCGTAAGACACATCTTCATTTCCGTCATTTTCATAAGGAACCTCATTGAATCTCCCCCGTATAGGCTTGCGGTAAAGGTAAAGGCGGAAACAAACAGAAGAATAAGAATGCACACTCCTATTATAGCCTTGCCTGATGACGGTATAGCCGGTGCGTCATCCTCGTCAGGAAACATGAAATCACTGATATCCTCTATCTTAAGTATTTCTTCTTCCTCCGCATCCCCAATGACCGGATCGGTCACGGGACTGCTCTTTGTTACCAGCTTTCTTAAGGTATAATCCTCATTAACTACCTGTTTATAAAGGCCGTATGCCAGTGATACCGCTGCCTCATCTTTATGGTCCGCCTTTGTCAGGATGTATTCCGCAAGCTCATTCATCCCCTCTGCAAGGGTAGTATAAGACCCAGGATAATAGCACCAGAGGACCTTAAGTCTCTCCCTGTCAACATAGATATGTCTCGGATCATAAAACAGATGCTCCGGAGGAAGAAGATATTCCTCGGCACATTCAAGTCCGGCTGCCATTCCGTTTATAAGGCAGCACAGGAACCTGTGATCCATTTCCTCACACTCATAAAGATCATAGAGGCTGACCAAAGATGTGATATCGTACACATACTCATCCTTTCCATCAGACCTTATTATGGTACAGGGAAGAAAATCAGGTATATCATTCTCCATAAGCATTCTTGATTTATACCCAACATTATTAATCAAGTCACTTTCCAGTATTAAATGATTTCCGCTTATTCCGTTATCATATCGCTCTATAAACAATACCCAACACCTGACTTTCTGCTTGTTCTTATAAACTCGGCTTCCTTAAGCCTGTAGCTTTCGCATTCATACGAATGTTTTGTATTCCCCGATGAAAGTACTCTCATTACAAGACCCGACCCTATATCCGTATCTCCTTCAAATGTGACCCTGATCAAATCCTTACCCACATCTATACTTGTGTTATATGACCATTTGCCTATAAGCTTTCCGGGAAGGACCTCACTTAAGGCCTGTGCCGCATTTTCCATTGCCTTGGCGTCCTCACTTTCCTGACTTCCCCTTAAGGCTGCCGACATACATGCCTTATCGACCATACATTTATCATGAAGCACAAAGCCCGAAAAGATTATAAACAGAAAAACTCCCAGTATAAATGGCATAAGAAGTGTTATCTCTATGGTAAGGCTTCCCTTAAGCATTCCTTTTTTTATCATCTAGATTCCTCCTGTATTATTCATTATCATAAGGGTCAGATAGGCCCCCAGAAGAAATGGGACATATGGAAGCGTATCCTTTTTTCCCTTTCCCTTTACCAGCATACACATGCTCCCTACGGCGGCACATGACACCATTGATATAAAGAGAATGGCAAATATTCTCTCAAACCCCGTCATCAGTCCCAGAAGAGCGACCAGATACACATCTCCCCTTCCAATGGCTTCCTTTGTTAAAAGGCTTATAATGAACAGTACGGCTCCGGGTATAATTGATAATATGATATTTTCTGCATTAATTTCATACATAAGGGTCTCTGCGGCCGCATCGTATCTGTCACCGAAAATATGAACACCTGTCATAAGCCCGGCTGTCAGTACAAGGAAGATAACAAGCACGCGGATGCTTACAGTTCTTCTCCTTAAATCCGTATATGTGCATGAAATCAATAACAGAATAGCTACTATGTTCATATTTCCTCCTTATGTCATAAGGACTCCACCATCTTCGATGGTACCCCTTATGATCAATAACCACATCTTGAACATGGCCCCCTTCCCCCCACCTTTGACAGCGGTATACAGTTTACCGTTCTCTTCAGGCCGTGACAGGACAGGGACGAGTGATAGCAGGTCCCGTCGGATGTGATATAAACCTTTCCTGTGGCTGACTTTCCACATGATCTGCATGCATAATACTTATGCCCCGAGCTGTTCCTTAAATCCTTAAGTGCCGGCTTATCGACTTCTTTTATTGACAGACGCAGATATGTGCATTCCCTGTCCTTATGATATACAGTACCTGTCTCGGTCACATAGACGTATTCCTCTTCCTTTTTCTCTGCAGTCCTCTCATCAAGGCCCTTTTCATAGCCGATAAAGGTATGCATAAGACACTTTGCGCAGAAACGGCGGTCAAAAATATTAAAAAAATCATACGGCAGACTGGCTTCATATACTGCATTTACCTCTATCACTTCCCTGTTGTTAAGCGTAGAATCCGAGAAGTCAATCCCTCCCGGTCCCCCCTTCACCGGTGCCCTGTTTAGCATAGTCCCGTTAAGTCTGGCAAGGACGCCACTTCCGACACTCCCGGAAGAAGCATTCCACTCCCTGAAGGATGACATTGCCAGCTTTCTTGTTTCCTGATGGACTGCCTCCTGAAGGTTTAAATGAAACCGCATGAGGTTTATAAGGGACAGGGCAAGGAACATGGCAAAGAGAAATATGGGAAGTACCAGTGATGCTTCTATGGTAAGGCTGCCTTTATATGACCTTCTATTCATACTGATACTCTCGCTCTATTGTATGTTCATAGCCGAATCCGCTTGTAAGGGTAACTGATGCTCTTAAATATTCGAAGCATCCGTCTATCCGGAACCCGCTGTTATAAAAAGCCCTCTGGTTAGCCTCTATGATATCCATGCATCGAAGCCTCCTTATGTCATCACCCGTAAGTGCCGTAAACATCCCCATCAGTTCTTTATATGTATAACCGCTTCCTCCGCTCTCAAAAAGCCGTGATTTAAAATTGATAATATCTTCAAGCGGCAGTTCTATATCCGATGAGCCTTTTGTGATCTTACATCTTCCCCTGTTAAGCAGGCGGCTTACATCCATGGCAGATTCACCATAAGCCCAGGCATATACTATAGAATCCCTTACAAGCAGGATAAGACTCTCGGGCGGGATAATAAGACTGTTATACATAACAACTTCATATGCCTTTTCGTAAGCTGCAGCCATTTTGCCTCCATCCCCCTTTATACACCTTAAGTTATCCTTAAGTCTTATATCCATAAGTTCCTTTACGGCACTTATCATGTTATCCATATCGGCAACCCCGCCGTATACAATATATTCAAGTTCTGCCGTTAGCTGCTGTTTTGCCTTAAAGTCAGTATAGCAGCCGCATTTCTGCATGAGATATTCGATAAAAAGATCATCATTTTCGTTCTTTCTCTTAAGTTTTGCGGTCCCTGCTCCCTGTTTTAAGCCTCTTATAGAAGGTCTATCTGAGCTCAGCATTCCGGAAAGGGGAGTTCCCTTTAAGAATTCTTCACCGGATAAAACCATCTCTCTTACAATCTTTCCCGGATTTGTCAGTGGGATGCCGTAGCTTTCTATTTTTGCAAGAATGTCGTCCCATTCAGTGAAAAAATCATTCTTCCCGCCCCGCTTTACAGACCCTTTTCCGGAATTTATCGTCCCGATATAAATGGTCTTTCCGTATTTCTCAATAAACTCAACTGCCTGTCTCTTAAGGGGTCTGCCTCCTTCATCGGAAGCAATGACATAGCTTACATGATCCGCATCGCTTAAGCTCTGTCCATACCACTCTCCGGTTACGGATGCTTCACCATAAGCCGTATTTTCCGCCACATACCTCCCAAGATGGTTTATAACGCTGTCGATATCCGCATCCTCATGTCCCCTGTAGCTGGAGTCTATATACAAAAGATCGTATCTTTTATACAGGGCCTGGTCATACTCGGCAAAGCAGGATCTTAGCGACGCATCCATCATACCTTCCGTATTCAGCCTGAGCATTTGTACCCTTACGCTTTCTGAAAACGCACAGACAAGACCAAGAAAGATTGCTGACAGCAGGGACAGAAAGACTGTGATCTCTCCCTTCAGGGCCACACTTTTATACGGCCTGTGAGTCATTTACTATTCTCTCAAAAATACTGTTTACCAAAGATGTAAGCTGGTCCCTAAAGATGACTACCAGACCTATCAGTACTACCAGTATAAGAATAAGCTCAACAACTCCTATTCCCCGGTCATCCCCGGCAAAAGCCCTCGTTCTTTCAACAATTCCCGTAATAATTCTTTTTACCATTGCTTTTTCCTCCCTATATTAAAATCTGAATGATATAAAAGCCGGTACCATAACGATGATAAGTACCGTAAATAACATCATGATCATCGGAAACAGAAGCTTGGTCCCCGCTTCCTCCCCCAGCTCTCTTGCCCTGTTTTTCCGATCCTGAAAGGCATCCGATGCCTCCCTCTCAAGCTGTATCAGCAGGTCACTTCGTCCCTTTCCTATCGCCTGAGTGACAAGACTTATGAAATGCCTGTACTTATGAACTCCGCAACCTGCCGCAAACCCTTCGTAGGCAGTTATCTCACCCATACCCTCGTTCATGTGACCTTCGCATATGAGCATTTCCTCATAGAGGTACCTCTTCTTTCCTCCCTTATCAAGGCTTATCCTGTATTCCCTGCAAAGCTTGGATACTATTCCTCTTGTTGTGAGCCCCGCCGAATAAAACAGCAGAAACTTGTTTACCATTTGCGGATAATCGTTTATCAGCTCCTTTTCTCTTTCTTTAACCTTCTTCTTAAGTTCTTCACCTTCTCTCAAGTAAAGACCCAATGCTGTCATCAGGGTAAGTATTAAAAGGATGATCGACTTTTTGTCTTTTATTTCTTCATATATAAGAGGCTGTCCGTCAACCTCATCCGGCAGCTTAAGGTAATCCTCTTTTCGTTCACTGATATCGTTTTCATGAGCCAGCTCCTTAACGTATTGCGAGAGGGTCATTTCATTGTTCATATTCTCCGGAAAAACCCGAACTGCAAGATCGGTCCCATGTACGAAATCCTCATAGGTAAGTTCATAGTGTATGCCCGTTTCAACTCCCTCATATATGTCTGTTTTTTCCTTAAGCTTTTCGAACCTGTCCCTGTTTATCCTGCCGTCCCTCCCTATAAGCAGGGGATCTTCAGTCCTCCAGCTTATCTTAAACGGATACCCGGGGATCGATGTAACAAACAACAGATCGGATATGATTTCATCTGCCGAAGGATTGTCGGCCGGCATGCTGCCGGCAATTATCTCATCCGCTTCCGATGCCATCTGTATGAGCTCATCATGTGTATATCCCTTGTCACTTACAACGATATCAACCTCCTCCCTGTTTTCGTCTTCGGCCCTGTGCACTTTAAGCTTTACATCCTTTTTTCCGCCAAGGTAGGAGTTCCTCTTTATCATATTTCCTTCAAGCAGTTCATTACTCTCAATGGTTTTTATCTCGGATGCGATCACAAGCACCGATCCCAGGGTAACGGAAAGAGCAAAGAGGGTCAGCCTTCTGTCAAAAAAGCGTATAAGCTCTGAAACAGCGTCTCCTGATGGCATAAGTTTTTTCAGTTCGGACATTATCCTGTCATTACTCAGTTTTCGTATAAGCTTTAATCTGTTCTTGTGCGGCATCCTCCTATAAACCATTGTAAAAACAAGTCCCAGAATGCCTGAAAATATGTATACTGTCAGCATAGTTCCTTCCCTGTGATCAAACCCTGATATCGATAAGCTTCGCAGATATCAGGTATGATGCGATATAGATTGCCAGACATGCGGTCATTATCACCGCACCGGCAGGATTGTGATACAGAACACTTAAGAATTCCCTGCTTGTGATCCTAAGATATATGATTATGCCTATGGGTATGATACACATCACCCTCTGCTCGTATTTCCTTCCCGACAGGATCACCGATATCTCTCTTTCGGTCTCATCCTTCTCCCTCATGATCCTTACCGTTTTACCTATGATCCCGGTAAAGTCACCTCCGTTCCTCTTGGCGAGTACAAATATTTCCGAGAAATCGGATATATCCTCGACCCCTGTTCTTGAAGCAAAGTCACTCAATATCGCCTCAAGAGGAATACCGTTCTCAAGCTTTAAAAAGAAAAGATCAAGCTCCCTTACAATAAGCGAATCCCTGCCGTGAAGCCTTGACATGTCCTTTCCCGATTCGTAAAAAGCATTCTCTATCGAATAGCCTGCCCTGAGTGCCGATGCGATCGAGTCGATCATGTCCCGGAACTGTATCTTAAGGAGGTCCTTTCGTTTTCTGATAAGTCCCTTTTTAACATATCTTAGAAATAAAAAGATCATTGGTAAAAATATAAGAACAGCATATATAAGATCATAGAATACATAAGAGATAAGAGCAGTCATCACCAGATATATAAAGCAGTATCTGACTGTTTCTGCCGGGGTCATCCGGTACTCATCATATTTCATCTGTTTTTATCCCGGCCCTCCTTAACTTACCCACATGGATCATATCATTTACCTTTCTCAGTTCCCCGTATACCCTGCCTCGCTTCTCTTCCTTCTCCTCAAAAACATATAGCGGGTTTGTAATGATCTCTCCGTTCTCACAACCTGTTACTTCCCTTATCTCCATAAGCCTCCTTGACTTGTCACGGAGTCTTGATAAATGGATGATCATATCGATCCCTGATGCCATCTGACGTCTTAGGGCCGATATGGGTATCTCCGTATGGAGCATCATCATCGTCTCAAGGCGGGACAGGGCATCATGCGCACTGTTTGCATGAATGGTTGACATTGAACCGTCCTGACCGACGTTCATGGCTTGAAGCATGTCTATCGATTCGCTTCCCCTGACCTCTCCCACTATGACCCTGTCAGGTCTCATTCTCAATGCTGTTTTTATAAGGTCTCTGATGGTTATAGCATTACATCCCTCCACATTGGCATTACGTGCCTCAAGTGATACCAGATTGGATATCCCCTGTATTATCAGTTCTGCACTGTCCTCTATGGTGATGATCCGCTCACTGTCCGGTATATATCCGCTCAATACGTTTAAAAAAGTCGTTTTCCCCGCTCCTGTGCCTCCGCTTATAAGGATGTTGTATCTTGCCTTTACAAGTGTTTTCAGAAAGTCAAGTACTTCCCCGCTTACGGATCCCAGGGCAATAAGGGATGCTCCGTCTATCGGAACCTTCGGAAACCGCCTTATCGTAAGTATCGGTCCGTTTACAGCGATCGGTTCAAGTACTACATTCACTCTCGACCCGTCCTTAAGCCTTGCATCAACTATGGGTGAAGCTGCATTTACGGTCCTGTTGGCACCTGCCACTATCTGCTGTATGATATCTGAGAGCCTCTCCTTGGAATCAAACTTTCGGCCTGTATCATAGAGGGCTCCTCCCTTCTCTATAAATATGGAATGCATACCGTTGACCATGATCTCCGTTACCGCTGCATCATCCATAAGATCCTGAAGGACATCCAGCCTTCTCA
>DPZM01000165.1:0-2464 GCA_003535955.1 Lachnospiraceae bacterium
AGGGGAACGAACACCTTAAGGAGGCTAGAGCCCGTCATGTGAAGCTTAAGAACTTCCTTCAGGATATGGGGTGGTAGGATGTATAAGTATTATTTCATTGCAGGCAACAATATGCGTAGGCAGCGGGGGGATATGATCACCTTCTTCGTCCTTACCGCCATAGCTTCGCTTCTGATTTTTATCAGCGTTACCTTCCTCTCGGGCACCGGCAGGGTCATAGACACGGCTAAGGAAGCGATCAACGGTACTGATATCCTGATCATCTTATCAGGCGATGACACCTCAGAAGAAAAGATAAAGGAGATCATCCGTGGCAAGGTATATCTTGGCGACTGTGAATCAAACAGGTTCTTAAATGCCTCCGGCAAATACAGGAAAAAGGGGGAAAAATCATGGACCGAGTACCCCTTCCACATCTGCTCCTACGAGGATGAGCGAAAGCTTCAGGGGATAAGCACGAATACACGGGGGCTTTCAGGCGCTGAGGCCGTCATACCCGTTTCCCTGTCAACCTCATTTAAGATCGGCGACACCCTGCAGCTTAAGATCGGCGACAACACTTACGATCTTAAGGTTTCAGGCTTTAACGAAGATACCTTCTACTGCTCTCCCGTAAACATGGGTACATACCTTGTTTTCGTATCCGACAGGATGTATGAGGATATCCTCTTTGAGAACGCCACCACCATATCCGAAGGCAGCCATATCAAGGTAAACCTCACAAACACGGCAAGGAAGAAGCATATAGATACGGTAACCCTCTCTGACGAGATCGGCAATGAGTATCTTGACTGGTCTACGGATTATAAGGCGGCACATCCCGAATACGAACCGGGCGGGATAAACATCCTTCCCTTCGAGCTTATGAAGACGGCTTCCATGATCCTTCCCTTTATTTTCATAGCACTCGTTCTTGTATTTGCCCTGATCATTTTTGTAATAGCGGTTGTTATTATAAACTTCAGCGTCAAGAATTTCATCATGACAAACTTAAAGAACACTGCCATCATGGAAGCGTCGGGATATACGGTTAAGGAGCTCATTCTTATCCTCTTATTCCAGCTTGTTATCGTTGCGGGTGCCGGTTCATTCTGCGGTGTACTGGAAGGCACGGCCCTTATAGACAAGCTTAAGGTGATAATACTTATAACCCTGGGACTATCCTGGAACCAGCCGGTAAACCCCGCTGTCTGTGTTTCGGTCGTGATCGGCATATGCCTTATCATCACCCTCCTTACCTTCGTTATCGGCCGGGAATACAACAGGATAAGCGTCCTTGATGCCCTCCGGGGCGGTATCAACGCCCACAACTATAAGAAGAACTTCTTCGCCTTCGACAAGACCTTACTCCCTGTGGCCGTAACCCTCTCCCTTAAGGAAACCTTCGGAAGGTTTAAGAGCCAGATCGGTATCATCTTTATCATGGTCCTCCTTACCATTTCGACCATGGTAGGCTTCGGAATGGTTGATTCTTACGGCAGGGACGAACAGGGTATAATCAACATGGGCGGCTTCATCCTATCCGATGCCACTGTTACGGGAGATACCGCAATGGCCGAGAACATAGCATCCATGAGCACTGTTTCGACCGTTTACAGGGATGTGTGGATAAGCCTTAACTATTATAACGGGAAGAACATGCAGTCACTGACTACCAGAGCCTTCTCCGACACCTCGGTCGTAAAGGGCGGCGGACTTGTTGAAGGCAGGTGGCCTGCCCATCCCAACGAAGTCATGTTCGCAACAAACGCTGCATCAAGACTTAATGTAGGCATCGGGGATGCCGTTACGATCAAGAACAAGCGCGCCGAAGAATCATACATCATCTGCGGCCTCTGCCAGACCATGAACAACATGGGCATGATGGCCTTTATGACCATGGACGGTATGAACAGGATGATGAACATTGAGGGCATCGATGCCAATATAAACATCGACCTTAAGAAGGGACGGGCCTTTGATGACTTTGAAAAGGAACTCAGGGATTCTTACCCGGACATTGAATTGTCTAATGTAGCCGAAAGCATCAAGAGTACCATAGGTATGGTAACCACAGGCCTCAAGGCCGTGGCCTTACTGATCGCGGGCCTTACCATACTGATCGTTGCCTTCGTTGAATCCCTGATAATAAGGACCCACATAACAAGGAGTTTAAGGGACATGGGCGTCAGCAAGGCTCTCGGCTATACATCCGGGCAGCTTATATTACAGACAGCCCTCTCCAACCTGCCCTCGATCGTCATAGGCGTATTTACGGGCCTCCTTCTCTCCCCCATGGCCGTCTCAAGCGCCATGACGGCGATATTTGCCATATTCGGATTCAGGGATGCCCTCTTAAGGATACGGCCTTCCTCCTATATCCTGGCCGCCTTCCTTATCATAGGTGTGGCGGTACTTACTTCGGCCCTTATGGGACGGAGGATCAAGAGCCTCGAACCGGTTAAGATGATCACAGAAGAGTGAA
>DPZM01000165.1:2561-3784 GCA_003535955.1 Lachnospiraceae bacterium
TATAATATATGGAACGGAGGTTTCACATGCATTATAACTGCCTTATAATCGACGATGAAGAAGAGCTTGCAAGGATGACCGCGGAATACTTCCGTATGTTTGATGTAAGCACACAATACGTATGCTCTGCGGCTGACTGTTATAAATTTTTTGAAGACAATTCCGCCGACCTTATCCTCCTTGACATCAATTTGGGAGACGGCTCGGGCTTTGATGTGTGCAAGAAGATCCGTAAGGATTTACAGCTCCCCATCCTCTTTATAAGCGCAAGGCAGAGCGATGATGACGTCCTTGTGGCCTTGAGTATCGGTGGTGATGACTATGTCAAGAAGCCCTACAGCCTGTCCGTCCTTCTTGCCAAGGTTAAGGTGAACCTTAAAAGATATGAGCAGATAAAGTCAGCCGGGTCTTCAGCGGATACCACGGCTGTTTCTGCCCATGACGGCACCTCTGACACAGGTGGGGATGACCGTTTCAGGATGGATCCCGGTACGATGTCTGTCATACTTGACGGCACTCCCATACCCTTAAAGGCCAAGGAGTATGCCCTTCTTGACTGCCTCTACCGGCACAAAAATTCAATAGTCAAAAAAGAGGTGCTGTTCGATGAAGTGTGGGGCGATTCCTTTTTCAGTGATTCCACCCTCAACGTACATATCCGGAAATTACGTGAGAAGCTCGAAGAAGAACCTAACGAACCCAGGCTCATAAAAACAGTGTGGGGAACCGGTTATTATCTTGAACTCAAATAACAGCATGAAACAGATAAGACTGATCTTTATCATATATACCGTATTGATGCTTGCCGTGATAGGGAATTTTATGGTCCGCGGCAGGCGTTTTGACGATACCGACAGGGACATATCCTACTATAATGATCTGCTGTATAAGGTATGTGATGACTTTAGCGCAGGCCTTCCCGAAGAAGAAATAGAAGCAAAATACGACTGCCGGATAATCCTTGCCAAGCAGATACAGGATCCCGAACTGGCAGAGCTCTATAAAAAGGGCGCCCTTGTCCTTGATCTTGCACCTGACGGTGATTATATAGGCAAGGTCGCCTGGGCCGACTCACAGGATACCCATGAGAGGGCCAAAAGATACTTCATGGTCACCTCCTACAGCTTATGGACCGGTGTTCTTGTATGCGGCTACATCCTTATCCTGATCCTTTATCTTAACCTTATAAGGCCCGTTGATGAGCTTACGGCCTTCTCCGGCGA
>DPZM01000236.1 GCA_003535955.1 Lachnospiraceae bacterium
TGCCAATACCTTCTTTCTCATTAGTTTCCCTCCTATACTAAGTGAATATATTATCTCGGAACCTCTTCCGATTCCAAATACTACTGTAAAATAGTTTATGGATTACCGCTAACAAAAAATTGCTGTAAACCATACCAAAATTGCTATTCTATTTATGCATTTTTCTGTCATTTTGATATATATTGCCTGTGTTCGAGTCAGAACATAGCGCATTTTTTGTTATGTTGCATAGAAAATATGTTATAATGGATAATGGATATATGACTATAAGTGTTGATTCATTGAGAGAAACGTCAGATAATTATGAAAAGTCATTTAGTTCTTACCTCAAGTGCCAGGGAACAGGTTAATCACAAGATCAATACCAATTTACGTATGTTCATAAACAGGCTGCATTCGGATTTTCCTCCCCATTGGCATACAGATATAGAGATCATCTTACCCAAGGGAGCTCCCTATAAGATAATATGTTCCAATCAGTCCTATGATGTTGAGATAGGGGATATTATTTTGATATGCCCGGCGATCCTTCATGAGATCTTCTCACCAACCCCCGGGGACAGGCTGTATATACAGGCTGATTTTTCCGGTATCATCACTTTAAAGGAGCTTGAAAAGGCCTTCCGCTTAATGTCTCCCGCCCTGCATATAAAAAAGGAAACCTGCCCGTCTGATATATATGATCAACTGTGTAAATATATCGATATGATCATGGATCTGTATTTCGGTTCCGCTTCTTCATTAAATATAAACAATGTTCCGGATGATGAGAGCTTCATCAACTTTACCGAGTTGGAACCCTACGAAGAGCTTGAAATATACTCCATTCTGATGCAGTTTATTGCCCTTTGCGGGAAGAATATCAGTCACTTTCAGGGCTCATATCCCGGCTCGGCTCCGGCTTCCTTTAAAAACAGTATTCCATTAAGCAATGTATGTGCTTACATTTCGGAGCATTTCACCGAGGATATCTCTCTTGAAGATATATCCGAATTTGCAGGCTTCAGTAAGTATCATTTCGAAAGGATCTTCCGGGAATACACTGGGGATACCTTTTATCAGTATCTGCTGCAGATGCGGATCAATTACGCCCAGACGTTACTGTCCAATCCCGAACTATCCGTTACGGATATTTCCTATCAGGCAGGATTTGCAAGCTGTACCGCTTTTACCCGGGCCTTCAAGAAGAGTACGGGATATCCGCCGTCACAGTTCCGGCTTCTTAATGAAGCACGGCACCCTCTTAATGCAAATCCTCACTTTGCCCACTTTGACGATTCCGGTGCCCGGATCAAATGATATAGGCTATTTACGTAGGCTAATGCGTTGCTGAAAACATAGCATTTTTGCTCAAAATATGCTATAATGTCCTTAACCAAGAAGGATTCCCATAAGGGTAAACAGAGGGAGTCCTTCTAAGGACTATCTCTGAATTGGAATATAACGAAAGGATGGACGATATGGTCAAACTAATCAATGATAAGCAAATGGTTGAATTAAGTAGTTTATCCAGCCTATATCCCTTATGCAGTTATTTGGTCAAAATTGATGATGTTGGCAGTACAAAAGGGATTGTCTTGGCTATTTCTGATTCAGCGGATACAGATAGTAAAATCGCAGATATGATGCATGAATACTTAGACAAGAACATTCTCTGCTTTATCGGTGGCGACCATGTTCATAACGGTGATAATCATGTTATTGGAAGTCTCAGGTAACGGCGAATATTGTGTTTTATGTCAGTTCAAACATAATAGCAGTCCACATATTGTAAATTTTACAGTTGATTCAGGTGCTGCTTATACATGCTTTAATGCTTCTTTTTTTGGTTCTAAAATGACTGAAGAATATTGCAAATTAATGAAGTATGAAACATGTGTAGCTTATGGGATACTAAAGAAATCTGATGATTTGGCCGTGACACTCTATAGGATACCCGTTGAAGACTTTCTTATCGGAAAAGATATAGAATTACATAATCAATATGTTTTTGTTACTTTTGATAAGAGATTTTCTTCATTTCTTTTAGGCAGGGATTTGCTTAATCAATTGTATCGGTATCATGCAAAAGAATCACAGAAACTTTGCCTCTCGACAAATTATAATGAAATTGTTCAGATGGTGAAAGATTATAAGTAAAAATCGAATATTATACAAATACAGTCAATCCAATCGGGTTGGCTGTATTTTTATGAAACAGGGGACGGTTCCCCGGTTCATTTGTTCTTTTGCTTAAGGAAGCTTACAAAGTCAACAGCAGGGAGCGGTTTGGAAAAGTAGTAGCCCTGTATGTAATCACAGTTCAAAGCTCTGAGCAGGTTCACATCGTTTGCGGTTTCCGCGCCCTCGGCCACCAACTCCTTGCCGATGCTCTTCATCATACGGACAGTGTGTTCAAGAATGATCCTGCCGTTTCCGGTGGCTGTCTCATCAAGCATACTCTTGTCTATTTTCACTATCTTTAAGGGGATATGGTTAACACGCTGTATATTTGAATAGCCTGTACCGTAGTCATCCAGCGAGAAGCTGTACCCCATCCCGATCAGCTTGTCGACATTTTCCACCATTACCTCGTTGATGTTCTCGAAGGTTGTTTCCGTGATCTCAAGGTTGACCCTTGAGGGATCGACATTGTATTTCTCCTGCAGGGCCCTTATCTTATCCGGCAGGCTCTTCTCCATACACTGGGCAACGGAAAGATTGAGCTCAATATATGAAAGACCCAGCTCATCAAGATCGTGACGTGCAATAAACTCAAAAACCTGTTCAAGCACCAGATCACCAAGGGGGATGATGAACCCCTGCACCTCTGCTTCGGGTATGAAAATGGCCGGGGAAATCATACCGTACTTAGGGTCTATGATCCGCGCAAGAGCCTCCGCGGACCGGAAGGCTCCCGAACTCACTTCATAGATAGGCTGATAGTACATCTTGATATAACCCTGTTTTATTGCCCGTTCCAGAATCTCCCCGATATTGGCTTCCACGGCGTAATTCGGGGATCCGACGATCTCAGC
>DPZM01000048.1:0-1256 GCA_003535955.1 Lachnospiraceae bacterium
ATTATCTTAAACATATTTGATAAGGCATTGAGCACCGGGGCGGCTCTTCTTATCATAAGCATTCTTCCGGAAACCACAAAAAACAGGATAAAGAACCTGGGCCTTAAGCAGAAGCTCCTTTCCGATGATGATTTAAAGCTCATAAAAAAGAGGGGCGGGGAAGCCCATACATCGGTGCGGACCAGAATGTCTCTTGTCCTGGTGGGGATATCGGTGTCGTTAGTGATCATCATGGGCACCATATGCGTGCAATTGTATTTTAATTACGTTAAGGAAGAGCGCAGGCAGGTTGCGCAGAGCGCGGTCAGGTTCGCGGCACAGGTCGTGAACGGCAACAGGATAGATGAGTATTTAAGGAACGGGTTCCAGTCCCCCGGTTATACGGAGACCAGGCAGACACTGGAGCATATAAGGGAGTCGGCACTGGGTGTTAAATACCTCTATATATTAAAGGTTGAGAGGGACGGCTGTTACTTCGTATTTGATCTTGACTCGGACGATGCAGAGGCCTATCTGCCCGGGGAAAAGGCAGAGCTTGAGGAAGCCTTCCTGCCATATCTTGATGACCTGCTTGCGGGCCGCGCAATAGAACCGATCGAATCGGATGACCTCTCAGGCTGGGTGCTGACGGTTTATGAACCTGTAAAAAATGACAGGGGTGAGACGGTAGCCTACGCAGGTGCCGATGTGTCCCTTGAATATACGGCGGCCTATATCAATTCTTTTGTCGTTAAGGTCATATTCATCATGTCGGGCTTTTTCGTATTCGTCATTGCATTCGGCATATGGATAACAGGTGTATATACCGCATTCCCGATAGGCTCCATCACCTCATGCGTTGACAGGTTCGCGAAATCGGGAGACGATCAGGAGGTGCTTGACGATAATGTACGAAAGATCCGTGCGCTTGGCATACAGACAGGGGATGAGATAGAGCGTCTCTACCAGGCAATATGCAAGATGACCCTGCAGCAGGCCGAACAGGTGAGGGAAATAAGACATTATACGGAGTCGACCTCCAAGATGCAGGACGGTCTTATTATAACCATGGCGGATATGGTTGAGAGCCGGGATTCCGACACAGGAGCCCATGTCCAGAAGACGGCGGCCTACGTTAAGATAATCGCCGAGGGACTTAAAAAGAAGGGATACTATGCAGAGAAGATAACGGATAAGTATATAGCGGACTGTGTCAGGAGCGCCCCGCTTCATGATGTGGGTAAGATAAACATTCCGGACAATGTCCTCAACAAGCC
>DPZM01000048.1:1319-3352 GCA_003535955.1 Lachnospiraceae bacterium
GGCAAGCTTACGGATGAGGAATTCGCGATCATGAAGACCCATGCTTCGGCGGGCCGTAAGATAATAGAGAAGGCAATAAGTACCGTACATGGAGAGAGCTACCTTAAGGAAGCCAGAAATATGGCAGGCTACCATCATGAACGCTGGGACGGCAAGGGATATCCCGAGAACCTTCACGGGGAAGTGATACCCCTGTCTGCCCGTATCATGGCAGTGGCGGATGTATTTGATGCGCTGACTTCACCCCGTGTTTATAAGCCCGCCTTTCCGCTTGACAAGGCCCTGTCGATAATCAAAGAGGGTTCCGGCAGCCAGTTCGATCCCAAGTGTGTAGAGGTATTTATGGAGAACTTAACCGAGGTCAAGGTAATTCTTAAGAAATACAATAATCAGGATGTGTAAAGGGGAATACCTGTCTATGAGGAAGGTCATATATAGGGCTGCGGTCGTGGTGGCCGTAATGCTTTTCATAACAGCAGGATCATTTACGGATAATATAAGTGCCTCTGAGATAGAGAAGGAAGCCGGGAGAGCCGGGAACGGCGGCGGATATGCTCTGTCAGGTCAGATAGACAGGGCCGGTTATTCCGCAAGGATCTATGACGCGACAAGCGGTCTTCCCACATCCGATGCCAACTATATACTGGGAGCAAGCGACGGATATGTGTGGATAGGCGGGTACGCCGGAATAATAAAATACGATGGTTTAACCTTTGAGAGACTGGATACCAGGGGAGGTCTTACAAGCGGCAGGGCTCTCTTTGAGGACAGTAAACACAGGATATGGGTTGCTACCAACGATAACGGAGTGGTTGTGATCGACGGCAATGAAACCCATCATTTCACTTACAAGGACGGCCTTACGTCTTCTTCCATCCGGACATTTGCCGAAGACCGCATCGGCAATGTATATATCGGATCCACGGCCGGTGTAAGTTATGTGGATGTCTCGATGAACCTTCATGTTATAGATGATGAGCGGGTAAATAACGAGAGGGTATTAAGGCTTGTTTCCGATGCTGAAGGCAGGGTATACGGACATACGAAGAACGGTCATGTCTTTGCCGTTGACAGGGATAAGATCCTGCAGTTTTACACAAGCGAAGATCTGGGCATTGAAACGGTAACGGCCATGCTTGCGGATCCCTTTGAACCGGGCAGGCTGTATTTCGGTACGGAGTCGGATGTGATATATTACGGTACTTTCGGTATGCCCGAAAGCCAGCTTAAGAAGATAAGTGTAAGTCCCTGTAAGAATGTTCACTGGTTAAGCTATGACTGCGGCAGGATATGGGTTTCTTCGACAACACAGCTGGGATATCTTGACCCGGATGACAGGTACGTACAGATAAATGATCTGCCCATGGATTCGGCTATCGAGATGCATACATCCGATTATCAGGGGAACCTGTGGGTGGCCTCGGCGACACAGGGCATAATGAAGATAGTCACCAATAATTTCAGTGATCTTACGGGCAGGCTGGGCCTTAAGGATGAGGTTGTAAATGCGACGTGCCTGTTTAACGACAGCCTGTATATAGGAACGGATAAGGGCCTTAAGATAATAAAGGACGGTGAGGTAAAAGAGAATGATCTTACGGCTTATCTTAAGGAGGCAAGGATAAGGGACATACAGCCCGACTCAAAGGGCAACCTCTGGATATCCACCTTCACCTACGATCTGGGTCTGGTATGTATGGAAACAGACGGAAGCATTACGGGCTATACCATGGATAAGGGCATGCCTTCAAATGAAGTCCGCTGTACCATACAGGCAAGGGACGGCTCGATCCTTGCAGGAACCAACGGCGGCATTGCCGTGATAATGGATAAGAAGGTCATAAAAACCTACGACAGTACGGATGGGTTCAAAAACACCACCGTACTTACCCTTGCCGAAGGGACGGATGGTGAGATTTATGCGGGAACCGACGGAGATGGTATATATGTGGTCGAAGGAAGCAGGATAAGGACTATCGGCCGTGATGAGGGACTTACAAGTGATGTGGTCATGAGGATCAAGAAGGATCCGG
>DPZM01000246.1:0-964 GCA_003535955.1 Lachnospiraceae bacterium
TCTTTAGTAGGCATTTGCGGCTTCTACTTACTTCTTTTTTACCTACTAAACTTGCTTTTTTCTCCTTTAGTAGGCATTTGCGGCTTCTCTTTACTTCTTTTTTACCTACTAAATTCGTTTTTTACTTCTTTAGCAGGTATTTATGGAATAAACATCTTATATGGTCTGAAAATATCTCGCTTGGGATCATAATCGTAAACCCCATAGAAAATCCCCTTAGAATCATAAAGCCTGAATCGGGATTGGAAGAGAGGGGGGCGGCTCTTCTGTCTTCTTAAGGTATTTCCGTTATGAAGGAGCTTGTCTTCTTCGGGTGATACCTGTATTGCCTCACAGTCCGCGAACATATCCTCAACGGATATAAGGTGGGATTCAAGGGTACCATCATCCGCCCACACCTGTACGACCGAAAGCTTAACCGCGTCTTCCAGGCTAAACTGCCCCGATCTTGTACGGAGAAGTGATTCCATACAGGCACCGCAGCCAAGGGCCTGTCCCATATCATGGCAGAGGGTCCTTATATATGTCCCCTTGGAGCATGATATCCTCATGCGCACTCTGGGCATGTCGATGGAAATAATCCCTATCGAATGTATGGTTACCGGACGGGGCTTGCGTTCTACGGTCTTACCCTGACGGGCCAGCTCATAAAGCTTCTTGCCGTCGACCTTTATGGCTGAATACATGGGCGGCACCTGTTCTATGTCCCCCGTAAATCTATCTACACATGAAACGACATCAGCCTCACTAAGGTTGACGTCCGTTTCCTTTAATACGGTGCCTGAGATATCTTGAGTATCGGTCGTGATACCAAGCCTCATCACCGTCTCATATTCCTTTGTCTTATCGGTAAGCATGTCGCACAGGGCGGTGGCATTGCCTATGCATACAGGCAGGACCCCTTCGGCATCGGGATCAAGCGTTCCCGTATGGCCGATCTTTCTTACATGCGTTATGCCCCGGA
>DPZM01000246.1:1147-4938 GCA_003535955.1 Lachnospiraceae bacterium
TGTAATGATGACTTATTCAGCCTCATTCAACTGCTCTTCTATGTGAAGGGACAGGTTATTTATGACATCGTAGAAGGTTCCGTGCATGTTGCAGCCTGCTGCCCTGACATGACCGCCGCCACCAAAGTAGGTAGCGACCTTGGAAACATCAACCACGCCGTTGCTTCGCATACTGACCTTATGCTCGAGAGTCCCTATCTCATACATGAATATCGCAACCTCAACTCCCTTGGTTACCTGGAGCTGGTTGACTATACCTTCAAGATCCTTGCCGTCAACACCGTAAAAATCCATGGCCCTCTTGTCCATGCTCGATGCGATGCACCGGCCGTCCATGAAAAGGATCGATTCAAGCAATGACCGCCCCAGCACCTGATTCTGTACGTAGGTCTTCTGAAGGAAGGTCTCGTCCGTTATCCTGGAACCGTCAAAATCATACTTGACAAGCTTGGACAAAGCAATGAAGGTATCAACTCCGGTACAGGAAAAACGGAAGATCCCGGTATCATGCGCGATACCCGTGTAAAGGGCCTTCGCAACATCCACATCCATGTATTCATCCTTAAACATACGGGTCAGTATCTCGCAGGTTGATGAGGCATCCGGCTCAAGATGACACACATCACCAAAGCCCTTGTTGCTCACATGGTGGTCGATGCAGATTGACTTCTTAGCTCCGAGAAATAATTTCCCGGCCTTATCAATACGTTCGATATCCCCCGCATCAAGCGAGATGAAGACATCAAACTGTCCCGGGTATGCAAAGGTCGTATCGATCTTATCATAGCCCTTCATGAATTCGAAGTAATTGGGCGGAGCCTCAAGGAAAATCTTGATCACCGCATCCTTATATACATTTGTAAGATACGCATACATGCCAAGGACCGAACCCACGCAATCCCCGTCGGGACGTACATGACCGGTTATACCTATAGACTTGGCATTTCCTATTTCATCCAGTAAATTTTCTATCATACTCTCTCCTGCCCGGCTGCTCCCGGGCTGTCCGTGATCCTTACCTTTGTCTCGGCTGTCGCAGATTTCTTCGATAATTACTTAAGCACCGGCTGTCTTCTTACTGTCAATTATACTTACTTAAACACAGGCGGCTTTCGAAAGATGACAATTGTAAGTCTCTCTGCTCTCTATGCTTCATCATCTGAAGATACCGCAACTTCATCCAGCAGCTTATTCATCTTCATTCCGTATTCAATGGATGTATCCGCTATGAAGCGAAGCTCCGGTGTGTTTCTTAAGTTAAGGTTAGAAGCAAGCTGTCTGCGAAGGAAGCCTTCGGCATTCTTAAGTCCCTTAATGGTTTCGTTAAGGGCTCCCTCATCGCCGAGGGTTGATACCCATACCTTACAGGTCTTAAGATCCGGTGCAACCTCCGCATCGGTAACGCAGGTCATGGGACCTACTCTTGGGTCCTTTATTTCGGACCGTATAAGGTTGGCCAGTTCCTTCTGGACCTCCGCATTTATTCTTGTGTTTTTTATACTGTTCTTTCTCATATCATTTCACCTCATCAGTCACCACCGGCCTCGCATCGCCCTAAAGGACCGGCTTAGCGTCGGTGACAGCCTCCATCAAGGGGAAGCCTTAACGGGGTACCTCGACCATCTTATAAGCCTCTACCACATCAAGCTCTTCAAAGTCATTGAAGTCCTCAAATACAAGACCGCACTCGAAACCTGCCTTGACTTCCTTGACATCATCCTTAAATCTCTTGAGTGATGCAAGGTTACCCTCGAAGATCTGCTCACCTTCATGGGTGATACGAACCATACAGCCGCGCTCGAATACACCGTCAAGCACATAGGAACCTGCGATGTTGCCGACACCCGAAGCCTTGAATATCTGCCTGATCTCGGCATGACCGATGACCTTTTCCTCAAATACGGGATCAAGCATTCCCTTCATGGCAGCCTCGACATCCTCGATCGCCTTGTAGATCACGTTGTAAAGTCTTATATCAACGCCCTCTGTCTCGGCTATGTTCTTGGCCGTCGCATCGGGACGTACGTTAAATCCTATGATTATCGCATTGGAAGCTGATGCCAGTACAACATCCGATTCGTTGATGGCACCTACGCCACCGTGTATGACCTTGACAACGACTTCCTCATTGGTGAGCTTGACAAGGCTCTCCTTGACAGCCTCAACAGAACCCTGAACATCGGCCTTGATGATAAGGTTAAGTTCCTTAAGGTCACCCTCCTTGATCTGGTTGAAGAGATCGTCAAGGGACATCTTGTTCTTGGTATCATCAAGCAGCTTGACCTTGTTCTGTGAGATAAAGGTCTGGGCGAAGTTCCTTGCTTCCTTATCGTTCTCGGGTGATACGAATATCTCACCTGCTCCCGGAACATCATTAAGGCCCAATATCTCAACGGGTGTTGAAGGACCTGCCTCCTTAACCCTTCTGCCCTTGTCATCTATCATTGCCCTTACCTTACCATGGCAGGCACCGGCTGCGATATAATCGCCGACTTTAAGGGTACCCTTCTGGACAAGGACCGTAGCCACGGGACCGCGCCCCTTATCAAGCTGGGCCTCGATGACAAGACCGCGGGCCTTCCTCTTGGGATTGGCCTTAAGCTCCAATATGTCTGCGGTAAGAAGGATCATGTCAAGAAGGTTATCGATTCCCTCGCCTGACTTGGCCGAAACGGGAACGAACACCGTGCTTCCGCCCCAGTCCTCGGGAATAAGCTCGTACTCGGATAACTCCTGCTTAACACGGTCAACATTGGCGCTGGGCTTATCTATCTTGTTTACAGCTACTATTATCTCAATACCTGCTGCCTTGGCATGGTTTATAGCCTCGACAGTCTGCGGCATAACTCCGTCATCGGCAGCAACTACAAGGATAGCTATATCCGTCGAATTCGCACCCCTCATTCGCATCGCGGTGAAGGCCTCATGACCCGGTGTATCGAGGAATGTGATCTTCTGATCACCTACCTTGACAACGTAAGCACCGATATGCTGGGTGATACCGCCTGCCTCACGGTCGATAACATTGGTCTTCCTTATGCAGTCAAGAAGGGATGTCTTACCGTGGTCAACATGTCCCATTACACAGATAACGGGAGGGCGCTTGACCATCTTGCTGGTATCCTCTTCCTCTTCCTTAAGGAGTTCCTCTATAACATCTACAACAACTTCCTTCTCGCACAGGATATCGAACTCGACAGCGATCTCCTCGGCCTGCTCGTAGCTGATCTCCTGATTGACGGTAACCACCTTGCCCTGAAGAAATAACTTCTTAACGATGACCGAAGGCTGAACCTTCATCTTATCGGCAAGATCCTTGATCGTAAGTGACTCGGGAAGAGTGATAACCTTGATCTTCTCCTCTTCCTGCGCCTCCTTGGGCTTCTCGACGGGCTTGATGAACTTACCTGCCTTACTTCCCTTGACCTGCTTGCCTCCGCGGAATCCGTCCTCATTGGCAAAGGTTATATCCTTACGGTTCTTATCCCTGCTCTTTTTGGAATCGTCACGGCGGTTGTCCTTGCCGGCTCCCTTCTGATCGGAACCGAAGGCAATTGATATACCACTCTTTATATTGTCTCTTCTCTCACTCCGCTCGGGACGTCCTCCTCTTACATCTCTTGTGTCTTTAGCATCTCTTCCCTGTCCGTCACGTCCGGGTCCCTGAGCAGGTCTTCTGGTTTCCTGCGTCTTTTCTCTACGTTCCGGAACTCTTCCAGCACTGTTAGGACTATTACTGTTATCCCTGACAGGACGAGTACTGCTTTGTACAGCCTCCTGGCTCTTTGCAA
>DPZM01000199.1 GCA_003535955.1 Lachnospiraceae bacterium
ATGTTTTTATTTCAGCTGTTTATTTATGCGTGCTTCTTTTTGCATCCACAATGTACGGGGGTCTGAAGGTGGGCTCCTACAGGATGCTTGAGCTCTTTTTCTCGCAGATAATAGCTACTTTTTTTACAAACGTTCTCTTTTATGCGATGGTATGTATGCTTGCATATCATTTTCCGACGCCGTTGCCCCTTATCGCAGCCATGGCTGTACAGTGCTTCCTGGTCGGAGCATGGATTTTTTTTGCAACGACTTTTTACAGGGGACTCTTTCCGCCTCTTGATGTTCTCCTTATTTATGACGGGGTTCATAAGGATCTGTTTGTTGAAAAGGTGCGCACGAGACGCCACCAGTTTGAAATAAGGGAGACGATACGGGTATCGGATGATTTTGACTATATGTGCAGCAGGATCGACGAGCATGAAGCCGTGATGCTGTGGGACATTAATACGGATGCAAGAAACAGGCTTCACAAGTACTGTTACGGGCAGTGTAAGGAAACCTATGTTATGCCCAAGATCATGGATATAGTATTAAGGGGAGCCAAGACCCTGCACTTTTTCGACTCACCCCTTATGCTCACCAAGAGCAGCCCTATCGAGTATGAGCAGGTGCTTATCAAACGGGTTTTTGATGTGGTATTTTCACTTATCCTTATCATTATCCTGTCGCCGCTCATGCTGATCACGGCACTCTGCATCAAGCTCTATGACAGGGGACCGGTTCTTTATAAGCAGGTAAGGGTTACGGAAGGGGACCGGGAATTTGAGATCATTAAGTTCCGCAGTATGATAGTTGACGCCGAGAAGGATGGGGTGGCAAGGCTTGCCAGAAAGAATGATGACCGTATAACTCCTATCGGAAGGGTTATAAGAAAGATAAGGTTTGATGAGTTCCCTCAGCTGTTTAATGTTCTTAAGGGAGATATGTCTTTCGTAGGCCCGAGACCGGAGCGGCCTTCGATCATAGAACAGTATACAAGGGCGATGCCCGAATTTAAGTACAGGACCAAGGTTAAGGCCGGTATCACGGGATATGCCCAGGTTTACGGCAAGTATAATACACTTCCTTATGATAAGCTTAAGCTTGACCTGTTCTATATTGAGAATTTTTCAGTATGGCTTGACCTTCGCCTGATCATACTGACGGTTAAGACCATATTTACATTGGAGAGTACGGAGGGCATATCTGAGGGGATATTGCCTCCGACCGAAGTGTCGGAGGAAAATGAAAAGGGGGATAACAATGAGTAAGGGGTTAGTCAGTGTTATCGTGCCGGTTTATAATGCCGGCAAATGGATCGAGGATACGATCCTGTCTGTTAAGAGCCAGACCTATAAGGATTTCGAACTGATCCTTATTGATGACGGGTCGGAGGATGATTCTGTGGAAGTGATCAGAAAAACGGCCGGTTCCGATGAGAGGATCACCCTCATTGATGAGGGCAATAAGAATCAGGGGGCTGCCAATGCAAGAAACCGGGGGGTGGAAAAAGCCAAGGGAAGATATATCTGCTATATAGATGCGGATGATCTGTGGTCGCCTGACAAGCTTGAAAAACAGCTTGCATTTATGGACGAAAATGATGCTGCGTTTTCCTTCACAGGATATGAATTTGCCGATGAGAGCGGGATCGGAGTTCAGAAGATAGTGCGGGTTCCAAAGACGATCAGCTACAGGCAGGCTCTTAAGAATACAACGATCTTTACAAGTACTGTCATGTTTGATATGGATAAGCTTGATAAAGAGGACATAATGATGCCGCAGGTTCCATCGGAAGACACAGCAACATGGTGGAAGGTACTTAAAAAGACGGGTAAGGCATACGGGCTTGATGAAGCCCTGACTCTTTACAGAAGGGGAACAGGTACGCTTTCATCAAATAAGATGACCGCAATACAGAGGATATGGAATCTGTACAGAAATGTTGAGGGACTGAATGTTTTTTACAGTGCTTACTGTTTCGTCTTCTGGGCGGTAAGGGCAGTCCTTCGGAGAATGTGATATGAAACTTCAGGTATTGTTGTCGGCAATGTTCCTTGAGGATGATTCCTATGTCGACTCATTGAATATAACCGGTGACGCGGTGGTGATCAACCAGTGTGACCGTGATAAAAAGGATACACACACAAGGATATCGGCCGTTGGGAATGACCAGCGGATAACCTACATCGAGACAAGGGAGAGAGGACTGTCGAGAAGCAGGAACATGGCTAAGGCCGCTGCGGATGCCGATGTATGCATCCTGTGTGATAATGATGTTGAGTATCTTCCCGATTATGAGATAAGGATAAAGGAAGGCTTTTCTAAGCATCCGGACGCCGATCTCATAGTTTTTTATATTAAGAGAAAAGAAAAGCCAGTACCCAATTACCCAAGGCCGAGGAGAATGGGTTATCTTTCGGTCCTTAAGATTTTTTCTCCGGAGATAGCATTTAAGAGGGAATCGGTAAAGGACATTATGTTTGATGAACGTTTCGGAGCAGGGTCGGGAAGATATCTTATGGGTGAAGAAAATATCTTCCTGTATGAATGTTTAAAACGTGGTCTTAAGATATACTATGAGCCCGTTATGATCGCATCATTGAGAGAAGAAGAATCAACTTGGTTTAAGGGGTACGATAAGGATTTCTTTATTTCCAGAGGTGCCAATTACGCGGCGATGTCGGAAGGCTTTTCCCTGATCCTTATATTGCAGTTCGCTCTGAGAAAGAGAGGCATATATAAAGGGGACGGGCTTGACTTTGCAGAGGCGATTTCCTGTATGCTGAAGGGAAGAAGGGAATTCTTAAAGGAGCGAAAGTGAAGGTATTAGTGATCGGTGATTACAGGACGGGAACCGGACCTGCAAACGTAACAAAAGAATATCTGCTCAGATTTCCCGAGAATACAGGACGACTGATATTTAAGAGCAAGCCGTTAAGGGCTATAGAGATCATTCTTAAGATGCCCTTTTGTTCCGTTGTACTTATTTCCGGATATTCCAGGCAGAACCTCCTTACTCTTAAGTGGGCCAAGGCCTTGGGTAAACCCTGCGCTTATCTTATGCACGGATGTGTGGAGCATGAGAATGCGATAAATGAATGCATTGATACGACCATGAGCCTTACTGAGAGAAAGACCATGGAGAAAAGCGATGCGATATATGCGGTATCCAACCACTTTGCGGCCTGGCTTAAGACCAATTATCCGGAGTATTCCGATAAGATATCCGCTGCAGTGAACGGGGTCGACACAAGGCTGCTTGATAACATGGACGGTTTTACGGGTCTTGGCAGGGATAAAAATATGGTCTTTACGATCGGCGGGGGCATGCCAAGGAAGAAGATAAAGCATATAT
>DPZM01000013.1:0-1953 GCA_003535955.1 Lachnospiraceae bacterium
TGTCCACATTCTTCTCGCAGGAGTAGTAATCGACCTCTTCCCTGGAGGGTGATCGCCCTAACAGGGCTTCACGTGAGCTCTTGTGAGTAAACCTGCCCATGGTTATTACGGGATACGACAGGATCGTCCCGTCAGGCCTTGCGGATATACGGTTTAGAACCTTATCTGGGTCCTTAACATCCTTGAAATGCACAGTGAGGGTGGCACACAGATGGGCACCTGCTGAGAAGCCGCAGATGAAGAGCTTCTCATTCCTTATCCCGGCATCGAGCCTGGTCCTTCTTATAAGACGAACCGCACGCCCTATATCCTTAAGGGGCTGATCCTTAAGGGGGAAGGTGAAGGTAAGATCAGTGGTGTAGGCAAGGACATAAGCATCGTATCCCTTCTCATAGAATTCAAGAGCCACAGGTTCACCCTCGTGGGGTACACACATGTTGTAGCCACCACCCGGTGCAATGAGCATCACACCCTTCTTTGCCTCCTTTGTATCTTCGTGCAGGTAAGCCTTTATAAATGGAACAAAGCCGTAAGCGGCCGGATGGCCGTATTCACCCCTATCCCATATATCAACCTTGAACTTTCTCATATAATCCTCCGATCGCATTGATCCTTTTTCTTCATTAACAAGCTACATGTATTTTAACATGCATGAATTGGAGGTTCAACGAAAACTGACACATTGGTTCTTAACCAATATGTCAGTGAATGTGACGGAGGTTAATATAATTTTAAGACTATAATTTCACCCCCTTTAAAATTAAATTTGTGGGTGGTTTGTAATACGTTTTACAGGGATAATGTATATTGTTCGGGGAATAAACTAATTAAATCCCGACAGTTACTTTTATTTTATCTTTAAGGGAGGGAAAATATGAAACTGAAAAAAGTAACAGCACTTCTATTGAGTACCGTACTTACAATGTCGATGCTTGCAGGCTGTGGCGGCGGAGCAGCAACCGCACCCGCTGATACAGGCGCAGCAGACACAGCTGATGCAGCAGACACCGATGATACGGATGACGCAGATGATGCGGATGATTCCGATGCAGGATCGGGTGAGGTTAAGGAATTCTCAATGTTTATAACTATGCCCGGTTCCGAGATCAATGACGACAACGAGATCGCTCAGATGATCGCTGACAAGTGGGGCGTTAAGGTTAAGGAGACATGGCTTACAGGTCAGACAGCTTCCGAAGCAACCGGTACACTTATCGCAGGTGATGAGTATCCTGACTTTATCGATTCCGATGAAATGAATCTTCTTATTGACGCAGATGCACTCATTCCTCTTGATGATTATATCGATCAGTATCCCGAGTTCAAGGAGACATGGTTCACTCCTGAAGAGTGGGAGAAGTTCCGTCAGCCCGACGGTCATATCTACTGGATTAATCCTTTTGGCAATACAAAGGGTGAGACCAAGGATACAACACATAATGATGAAGCCTTCTGGATCCAGGTTCGTGTACTTGAGTGGGCAGGATATCCCAAGATCCAGACAATGGATGAGTACTTCAAGCTCCTTGAGGACTACATCGCAGCCAATCCTACAATGGAAGACGGTACTGAGAACATGGCTTATACCATTCTCTGTGAGGACTGGAGATACTTCTGTCTTGAGAATGCAGGCCAGTTCCTTGGCGGATATCCCAACGACGGTTCCGTAATCGTAAACAAGAAGGATATGAAGATCGAGGATTACAACACCTCAGAGGATACCATCGCTTACTTCAAGAAGCTCAATGAAGAGTACAACAAGGGCTTCGTAGATCCCGAGTCATTCACCCAGACCTACGATGAGTACATCGCTAAGCTGTCGACAGGCCGCGTACTCGGTATGGTCGACCAGTGGTGGGATTTCGCTTACACCGTAAACGATTCCTTCAAGCAGACAGGTCTTGACCAGAAGGGCTGCAACTATGTTCCTCTCGGTCTTACCACAGAGGCAGG
>DPZM01000013.1:2096-3036 GCA_003535955.1 Lachnospiraceae bacterium
TGCAGCCTTCAAGTTCCTTGTAGACTGCGCTATGGATCAGGAGCTTCATGACCTTCGTTTCTGGGGCGTTAAGGGCGTTGACTATGAAGTAGATGATGACGGACTCTTCTATCGTACGGATGAGCAGAGGCAGAACTGGGCAGATACTTCTTACCAGGCAGCACACAGGTGCCAGTACTCTTACTTCCCTCAGTGGAAGGGTACATCTGAAGACGGCAAGAATGCCAACAAGCCTGAGGAGCAGCCGTCGGAATTCATGAACGATATGGCTAAGCCCCTTAAGGACTGCTTCGATGCATACGGTGTAACAACCTATCCTCAGTTGATCGGTTCGGTTGTAGAGACCAACGGTCCCTGGTTCCCGATGTACTCATACTCCAACAACTTCACAACCGAGACTCCCGGTGGTGTAGCATGGGCGAAGATGGGCGAGTGCAAGCATGAGTGGTTACCTAAGGTTGTTATGGCTAAGGACTTCGACAAGGGCTGGGATGAATACATGGAAGCATACAATGCATGCAAGCCTGAGGACTTCTTAGCTGAGATGCAGGAGATCCTTGACACATTCAAGTAAGTTTCACCTGCTTGAATATAGAGATGCACACTGATCCGTAAGGAATATGTCAGCTGACCTTTAAGGATCGGGTGCAGCAAAATCCGCAAGCTGATTTTGATCAGAACGCATTAAAATAGGGGCAGCAACTATGCGACAAACACTGTTGCTGCCCTTTTTTTACACAATCGATTAAGCCACCATATAACAGGAGTACGTCATGGCACAGAATAAGAAAAAAGAAAAAATGGACAGGAGAGAAATGTGGAAGGAAATAAAACGCCAGAAGTTTCTCATGATCGTTTCCTTCTTCATGGTAGCATACGGCATCATATTCTACTACTGGCCCCTGACCGGTTGGCTCATGGCCTTTCAGAACTATAAACC
>DPZM01000090.1 GCA_003535955.1 Lachnospiraceae bacterium
GATCCTTCCTATGATGACATGAGGGAGGCATTAAAGATCCTTAACGGTGACGGACGAAGGAAGATCCATATCATTGAGGAGGCCGGGGCCAGTTACAGCCCGGAAAACAGGCTGTCCGTATTTACAGGCGCGGTAACGGTTTCGGGATGGTATGTGCATGAGTGGGTATGGAGGAACGATCCCGATGATGTGAGTATGAGACATGATGAGGTCAGGGATTTTTACGAATACGGAGACAGGGAGTACTGCAGGGGTATTGCGGAAAAATATGATCTAGACTATATATATGTCGGAGAAAAAGTCATAGAGAGGTATGATGTGGTATATGAGGGATTTGAGAACCTTGGGGAAAAAGTATGGGAGAATCCCGAAGAAGGATGGATGCTCATCAAGGTAGACAAATAGATATGGTATAAAAAGTATTGAGGATATACCATATTTGGTGTAATATAGATGTTGGGTTTTTGTGAGGTGCGATAATGAAGTGTCAGGACATGGAGCGGTATATCCCCCTCTTTATAGAAGACAGGCTAACCGGGATAAGGCTGAAGGAATTCATTGAGCATATCGAGAACTGTGATTCCTGCTTTGATGAAATGGAGACCAATTATCTCCTTAAGGAAGCATTGAACAGGCTTGTGGTTGAGGGCAGCTACGATCTTCACGGAGACCTTAAGAGGAAGATTAGAAATACCAAAAAATGCCTTGAGGTTCATGAGATAATAACCATGTTAAGGCGAGTGCTCATGATATGCGCGGGAATCGGCCTTTTGTTTGAACTGGTATTTGTTTATGCCTTTTATCTGTAACGGTGTCCGGGCATGTCCCGGACTGATATAAACGGGAAATCATATGAATAAAAAACTTGTACTGATCGATGGAAACAGCATAATCAACCGGGCCTTCTACGGAATCCCGCCCCTGACCAATCCGGAGGGGATACACACGAATGCCATATACGGTTTTCTTAATATAATGTTTAAGATACTTAAGGAAGAAGAACCTACACATCTTGCGATCGCCTTCGATCTTAAGGCACCGACCTTCAGGCATAAGATGTATGAAGCCTATAAGGGAACCAGGAAGCCCATGCCAGAAGAATTAAGGGAGCAGGTTCCCCTCCTTAAGGAGCTGCTTTTGAAGATGGGTATTTGCATTGCGCAGAAGGAAGGCTTCGAGGCAGACGATATACTTGGGACACTGGCCAAAAAGGCCGAGAAGGAGGGCTATGAGGTCGCTCTTGTCTCAGGTGACCGGGATCTTCTGCAGATAGCAAGTGATCATATCAAGATAAGGATGCCGCGTACGAAGGGCGGTAAGACAGAGGTTGAGGACTTCTATGCAGGTGATGTTTTAAGGACCTATCAGCTTGAACCCTTACAGATAATCGAACTTAAGGCCCTTATGGGTGATTCTTCGGACAATATCCCCGGAGTTCCCAAGATAGGTGAGAAGACGGCAACAGAGCTGCTGCTTAAATATCATGATATAGAAACACTTAAGGAACATATAGGGGAGATAAGCAAGAAGAGCATCAGGGAGACACTTGAGAATAATTTTGACATGGCGGTACTCAGCAAGGAGCTTGCGACCATATGCACAAGCGCTGATACGGGCATAGTTCTTGACGACGCCGTTTTCCCCGATATATATACGGCCGAAGCCTATGACATGGTCAGGCGTCTCGGCTTTAAGCAGATAGCGGCCCTGTTTGACGAGGCAGGGAGTAAGCCGGATGATAACATGGTTACGATCGACAGGATCGATCCGGATGCTTTAGCCGGACTGTTAAGTGACCTTAAGAGGGGTGACCGGTTTTCTTTTAACACAGTATATGATAAGACCGGTAAGGCCGGCGGAATATCTTTCGGACTTGGCGACGGAAGAACGTATTATATGGATGATGACGGTGGAGAACAGGTACCGGGAGTCCTTTCGGAACTTGCCGGCTATATTAAGAATTCAGAGGGCATTCTGTTCATTACACACGGACTTAAGAAGCAGCTTCATCTTATGGGGGCTGTTGCGGATATAGCATATGCGGACAGGTTTTTTGACACCGAACTTGCCGATTATCTTATAAATCCTCTTCTTAAGGATTATTCTCTTACTTGCGGGCCGGATATTTCGGGGCATGAGCTTATGGCTTCTTACGATGATAAGGTGAGAAGGCTTAAAGAACTTGATATGCTTAAGCTTTATAAGGAAGTGGAGATGCCCTTACTGTTCTGTCTGTTTGAAATGGAGAAGTGGGGGATCCTCGTAAAGAAGGAGGCCCTTAAGGAATACGGCGACCTGCTTGAGGGCCAGATAAGGGAACTTGAACAGGTCATTTATAAGGAAGCGGGCGAGGAATTTAACATCAATTCCCCCAGACAGCTTGGTGATATCCTCTTTGAGAAGCAAAAGCTTCCCGGAGGTAAGAAGAATAAAAACGGTTACTCGACTTCGGCCGATATACTTGAGAAGCTGGCACCCGATTGCCCCCTCGTTGCAGATGTGCTTAAGTACAGGGGACTGGCCAAGCTTAGATCGACCTATGTAGAAGGCCTCTATCCCTGTATAAGAGAGGACGGAAGGATCCACTCAACCTTCCATCAGACTATCACCGCAACAGGCAGGATTTCTTCATCCGATCCCAACCTTCAGAACATTCCCGTAAGAATGGAGCAGGGAAGGCTTATAAGGAAGGTTTTTATTCCCGAGGACGGATTTATATTCGTTGATGCCGATTATTCCCAGATAGAGCTTCGTATAATGGCTCATATGTCGCAGGATGAGAAGCTTATCGAAGCGTATAACAGTGAGGCCGATATCCACAGGATCACGGCATCCAATGTTTTCCACGTTCCTTTTGATGAAGTTACCGACCAGATGAGAAGAAACGCCAAGGCGGTCAATTTCGGTATAATATACGGGATATCTTCCTTTGGCTTAAGCCAGGACTTAAGTATCTCGGTTAAAGAGGCCAAGGCCTTTATCGAACGGTATTTTGAGACTTATCCGGGGGTTAAGGATTTTGTGGATTCCCTTGTAAAGGATGCCAGGGAAAAGGGATATGTCACCACATTGTTTTCAAGACGCCGTCCTGTCCCCGAACTCTCAAGCGGGAACTTCATGCAGCGTTCCTTCGGAGAGAGGGTTGCGATGAACGCGCCTATACAGGGAACAGCAGCCGATATCATGAAGATAGCCATGATAAGAGTATTAAAGAGGTTAAAGGGTGAGGGGCTTAAATCAAGGATGATCCTGCAGGTCCACGATGAACTGCTTATAGAGACAGCCATAGATGAGAAGGACAGGGTATGCGCCCTTTTAAGGGAAGAGATGGAGAAGGCAGCCAGCCTGTCCGTGGCCCTTTCCGTATCCATGAGTACCGGAAATGACTGGTATGAGGCTAAATGATGAAGGTGATAGGTATAACCGGCGGAGTGGGTGCCGGTAAATCAACGGTCCTTAACCTTATTAAAGAAAGATGTTCATGTTTTATCATCATGGCTGATGAAGCGGCTCATGAAGTGAAGAAGAAGGGCCGGGTATGTTATGAAGAACTGGTTGATCTTCTTGGCAGGGAAGTCCTTGCGGATGATGGGGAGATCGATAAGGGCAGGATGGCACAGGTTATTTTCTCACCCGGTAATGAAGGCCTTCTTAAGAGGGTAAATGATATAATCCATCCGAGGGTTAAGGAATATATACTGAAGAAGATAGATGATCACAGGGCAGCAGGCGATGTCGATTATTTCTTTATTGAAGCTGCTCTCCTTATTGAGGACGGTTACAGGGAGATATGTGATGAGCTGTGGTATATATATGCCGATGAGAAGGTAAGGGCAGGCCGGCTTATTAAAACGAGAGGGTATTCGGAAGAGAGGATACGGGGTATCATGGATAAGCAGAATGATGACGCCCTTTTCAGAAAATATTGTGACCATGTTATAGAAAACAATGATGACATTGAAGCTACCGTGAAGCAGTTAGACATGCTGCTTACTCCATAGGTGCGATCTGTTATATTTATTACAATGGGCATTAGATAAGTGCGAGGAGAGAAGGGAATGGAAGAGGATAAGAAGAACCCGGGACAACTGGTTTTTGGACTTGATATAGGTACGAGAAGTCTTGTGGGAACTGTAGGCTATAAAACGGGAGACCGGTTTCATGTTGTAGCCCAGTGCGTGCGTGAGCATGATACCAGATCGATGCTTGACGGACAGATCCACGATATAAATACGGTCGGCAGGTCTATAGAAGAGGTAAAGCGCAGTCTTGAGAACAAGATAGGCAAGACGCTTAATGAGGTGTGTATAGCAGCCGCAGGCCGTGTGCTTAAGACAGTCACGGTCAGTGCCGAGATCGAGTTCCCGGAGGATAAGTCCGTTGATGCTGAGGATGTTCATAACCTTGAGATGCTGGGGGTTGAGAAGGCATTCGAGGAACTGGTTGCCAATAACAATACCGAAACAAGGTTTTACTGCGTCGGCTATACCGTTGTACGGTATTATATGAACGGCCTGCAGATCAGTGTCCTTGACAAGCATAAGGCCAAGAGGATTTCGGTTGAACTCATAGCCACTTTTCTTCCCGATGATGTTGTGGACGGCCTCTACAGGGCTGTGGAGGTGGCTGACCTTCAGGTGGCCAATCTTACTTTGGAGCCTATAGCGGCAATACAGGTTGCGATTCCCGAGAGCTTCAGGATGCTTAATATTGCCCTTGTTGATGTGGGCGCGGGTACTTCCGATATTTCTATTACGAAGGACGGTTCAATTGTTGCCTACGGCATGATCCCAATGGCGGGAGATGAGCTTACGGAGGCTGTCGTTAAACACTGTCTGGTTGATTTTGCCACGGGTGAGATGATAAAGACCTCCTACGGTAAGAAGGTCATCAAATATAACGATATCATGGGTATCCAGCAGAAGATAACCTCCGAGGAGATCGATTCCATAGTTGAACCGGTAGTTAAGGTCATGACCAAGGAGATAAGCGACAAGATAAAGGAGCTTAACGGGGGTCAGGCGGTAAGCGCCGTATTCGTCGTAGGCGGTGGCGGCAAGCTTCCCATCTTCACAAGATATCTGGCAGATGAACTGGGTATTCCCAGGGAGAGATGTGCACTCAGGGGTGAAGAGGTACTTAAGGAGATCGATTACCAGACGGAGACGCCGTACATTGACTCCATGTATGTGACCCCGATCGGAATATGCCTTAACTTCTATGATTCGAAGAATAATTTCATATACGTTAACTTCAACGGTGAGCGCGTCAAGCTATATGATAACGGGCATCTAATGGTTGTCGATGCGGCTATTCAGGCGGGATTCCCCAATGACGGCCTATTCCCGAAGAGGGGCAAGGCCCTTGAATTTACATTAAACGGAACACCTCATATGTTAAGGGGTGAACTGGGTGAGACGGCGGTTGTAAAGGTAAACGATGAGACTGTCAGCATCAATTCGGCAATACGCGCAGGTGATAAGATTGTTGTTACCGAATCGACGGCAGGTGCTCCGGCCGCCTCTACCATAGACAAGCTGGGTGAATACGAGAAGACGCTTACGGTAGTCGTTAATGATTCAACGGTTGAGCTTCCCAGGTACGCGGATGTAAACGGTGAGCTCCAGTCGGGCTATTATCAGATACAGCAGAATGATAACATAAAGCTCCTTGATTACTATACGGTTGAACAGATCGCCGAATTCATGGATGTAACCCTCAAGGAGGGCATGAACATATATGTCAACAACAAGCTTGCCGACAGGGACACTTATGTATATTCCAATTTCTCCATCATATGGACCCTTGAGGAATTAAGCCTTTCAGATGTTGAGAAGGATGAAGCGTATAACCCTTCAGAGTCATACGAAACCGGGGATGAATACAGTGATGAATACATCTATGATGAGGATGATGAAGTAAAGGAGGATGATGGTGAGGACGCAGATGAAGCTGAGGAAGAGGGGCCTCTACGGGATGAGAATGAGATCGTTGACGGACTGATGGCAGATACCCTTGATGCCCTTAAGAAGGTTCGCGCAGAACTTGAAGGGACCGGCGGGGCTTCGGAAGAAGGGCCCGAAGGAAGTGAAAACGAAGAAAATAGTGAAGTATCTTCCGGAGATGGCGGCGGTATCAAGCAGAGCATCATAGTCAGTGTAAACGGTGAGGATATAAAGCTTACGGGCAAGAGCGACTATATCTATGTTGATGTATTCGAGTATATTGATTTCGACTTGTCCAAGCCTCAGGGACGGGCGGTAGTGACAAAACTCAATGACCGTAATGCTATATTCAATGAACCCATAAAGGCAGGGGATAAGATAGAGATTTTTTGGGATAGGGCATGAGGCGGCTGCGAAGCAGTCAGAGTCCTTGCGCCGGGATCGAGAAAGTGTGAAGTGAGTTTATAATAAAAGGGGAGAGTATAATGAGACTATGTTCAATAGCCAGCGGGAGCAGCGGTAACTGTATTTACGTCGGCTCGGACAGCACCCACCTGTGTGTGGATGCGGGAATAAGCGGGAAGAAGATCGAGGAAGGACTTAACCGGATAGGGATAAAGCCGGAAGAACTTAACGGTATCCTTATCACACATGAACATTCGGATCATGTCGCGGGACTGGGAGTTTTGGCCAGGCGGTACGGGATACCCATGTATGGGACCCACGGGACCATCGAGGCCATAAAGAGCATGAAGTACCTTGGGAAGATACCGGATGGTCTCTTTAAGGAGATCGAGGCGGATAAGGCATTTACCGTAAATGATCTTAAGGTAAATCCGGTAAGGATAAGTCATGACGCTGTCGATCCGGTGGCTTACAGGATAGGGTCGGGCGATAAATCGGTCGGAGTTCTGTCTGACCTCGGTAAATATACGGACTATATAGTAGACAGCTTTTTCGGAGTGGATGCTCTTTTATTGGAAGCCAATCATGATGTCAACATGCTTCAGGTAGGCAAGTATCCCTATCAGCTTAAATGCAGGATACTGTCCGATAAGGGACATCTGTCAAACGAAACCTCGGGAAGGCTTCTGTCAAGGCTTCTGCATGATAAGCTGAAGACGGTTTTCTTAGGGCATCTGAGTAAGGAGAATAATCTGGCAGAGCTTGCCTATGAAACGGTCCGGCTGGAAGTGCTTATGAGCGATAATGAATATAAGCCTGATGATTTCAGGATAAGAGTAGCTTCAAGAGATATGATAAGCGAAGCTGTTGCGGTATAATAATATGTAAAACCGGGAAGGCGGGGAGAATTATGAAAAAAACAATCATTACGGTAGTAGGTAAGGATACGGTGGGTATAATCGCCAAGGTATGTACCTACCTTGCGAACAACAGGATAAATATACTGGATATATCCCAGACAATAGTCCAGGATTATTTCAACATGATGATGATCGTTGATATGAACGATTCAAGCAAGCCCTTTGGTGATATCTCCGATGAGCTGGGGCAGATAGGCGAGGAGATAGGTGTCGTTATCAGGTGCCAGAGGGAAGAGATATTCAACAGCATGCATCGTGTCTGAATAAATCCGATAAGTCAGGTGGGAAAGATGATTAATATATTTGAAGTAAACGAAACAAACGCAATGATCGAGAAGGAGAACCTTGATGTAAGGACCATTACAATGGGAATAAGCCTGATCGACTGCATGACGGACGACCTTGATAAACTGAGAGAAAACATATACAACAGGATTACCGACAAGGCGAAGGATCTCGTTTCCGTAGGCAGGGATATAGAGAAGGAATTCGGTATACCGATCGTCAATAAGAGGATATCGGTAACTCCCATAGGCCTTGTGGGAGCTTCGGCTTGTAAGAGTGAGGATGACTATGTCAAGATAGCCATGACGCTTGATGAAGCCGCAAAGAAGGTAGGAGTGAACCTGCTCGGAGGTTATTCGGCCCTTGTCTCCAAGGGTATGACTAAGGCAGAGGAGATGCTTATAAGATCCATACCCCGGGCACTTGCCGAAACAGACCGTGTGAACAGTTCGGTTAACCTTGGCTCGACAAAGACCGGGATAAACATGGATGCTGTCCGTCTTATGGGACATATAATAAAAGAGACGGCAAAGAAGAGTGATGGTACCGGGTCTCTTGGCCCTGCCAAGCTGGTTGTATTCTGTAACGCACCTGACGATAATCCCTTTATGGCAGGAGCCTTCCACGGGGTAACGGAAGCGGATGCCATTATAAATGTCGGAGTCAGCGGTCCCGGAGTTGTAAAGAATGCCATTAAGAAGGTGAGAGGACAGTCCTTCGAGGTACTGTGCGAAACCATAAAGAAAACGGCCTTTAAGGTAACCCGTGTCGGTCAGCTGGTTGCCGGAGAAGCATCCAAGCGACTGAACGTACCCTTTGGTATCGTCGACCTATCACTTGCACCCACGCCTGCCGTAGGTGATTCGGTAGCGGATATATTGTGTGAGATAGGCCTTGAACATGCCGGGGCGCCGGGAACCACGGCAGCACTGGCTCTCCTGAACGATCAGGTTAAAAAGGGCGGCCTTATGGCTTCATCATATGTGGGCGGATTATCGGGAGCCTTTATTCCCGTAAGTGAGGATCAGGGGATGATAGATGCCGCGGAAGCAGGGGCCCTGACACTTGAGAAGCTTGAAGCAATGACATGCGTATGCTCGGTCGGACTTGATATGATAGCTATCCCCGGTGATACACCGGAAACCACCATAGCGGGTATCATAGCAGATGAGATGGCAATAGGGATGATCAACCAGAAGACAACGGCAGTGAGGCTTATACCGGCAGTCGGTAAGGGAGTGGGTGACAGGATCGAGTTCGGCGGTCTCTTCGGATATGCACCGGTAATGCCTGTAAACAGGTTCTCCTGTGAAGCCTTTGTTAACCGCGGCGGACGTATTCCGGCACCGGTACACAGCTTTAAGAACTGACAACATCCGTCTGTTTTATTTGTTGTCACAGAATAACCGGAGACATTTCATACCCGGATATAAATGGCCGTCTGCACATGGTGCAGGCGGTCTTATTATACAGATCGTCTGCCCTTATACCGTCATTAAACATGCGCCTGGCTTTACGGGCTGTAGCGTAAGAGGACGGTTCCGTGGTTTTTCCGGGTATAAGAGCAGGGTTATCTGCCGTGTAATGCCTGTCAAGTACCGCTGCCGCATCGGCATTTTTGGAGATCAGGGGAAGCCCCGATCCTTTCTTTATAGCATGCAGAAGAGCGGAGGCGCTTTTCTTAAAACCAAGCGGTTTGATGTAATAGTTGTATCCATCCCTTACATATTCATCCATATGGTCTTTTTTGATATCAAGCAGTATGTGGAGCAGGGCACGGTTTATCCTTGACCGGTTCAAGTCCCTGCTCTTAAGTTCTTCACACAGGTCCGTGAATGATAAAGCGTGCCGGTATCTGTTTAATATCCTGCCTGCCAGAGCGGTTGATACATCAAGATAAGATGTAAGGTTGTCAACAGCTGAAGCCGTGTCATAACCTTCGCACAGGGACTGAAGCTTATAGAAGAGGAGAAGGAAAAAGTCATCCTCGCAAAGGGGAGGGTGATCCTTAAGATGATCAAGGAGAGAATCCCTTATTTCTCCGGGCATCCTGCCCTCGAGGACATTATGTAAACCTGAAAGACTTTCCTCATCATTTATGCTGCCCGGGACACATCTCTTAAGTATATCCTTTCTTATCGCGGTGGAGGATACCGCACCGGCCGAATCGTCATGATAAGCAGCTCCGGCCCGCTTCATGGTGTGAAAGTCACAGTTAAAGGAAAGGTCTGCCGCAGCTTTTATATAGGAAACAGCCAGAAGGTTGTTCGGAGTTTTTAAGATATTTCCGATGTCTGCAGGAAGATCGGATATACTGTTTATTGCGTTTGAATAACTGACTCCTTGCGAAAGGAGCGCTCTTAGCCTGTCACTTCGCCCATCATCGGGTGTTCCGGTAAGGGATGCGGCTTCTTTCAGCAGGGATAGATCCCCACATTCGGAACCGAAAGAGATGCAGCCCGCCACCCCTGTTTTTTGTATGAGTGACACTGCACCTTTTGCGAAATATTCAAGAGAACCCGTTGAATAGGGCAGGGGAAGCTCAAGAACAAGATCGGCACCGGCCATAAGGGCGGATCTTGTCCGCTCGTACTTGGATATGACTGCAGGACAGCCCCTTTGGACATAGTCACCGGACATGACAGCAATGATATAATCAGCGCCTGTATCCTTACGCGCATTTTCAAGATGCTTTATATGGCCCGAGTGGATGGGATTGTATTCCGCAATTACAGCAGTAACCTTCATATCACTTCTTAACCTTATTGACCGGGAGATGCTTTAAAAGAACTTCTTCAAGCCGCTTGGGATCAATGGGCTTGGTTATATAATCGGCAAAGCCCAGCCGCCTGTATTCTTCATCCATCCCGCTTATGGCATTGGCCGTGAGCATTATGACGGGTGTGCCGGTATTTTTGCCCTCAACCGAAATGATACCAAAGGTTTCTATTCCGTCCTTCTCGGGCATCCTGTGGTCAAGAAGGATAAGATCGTACTTCTTGCGCATGCACAGTTCAATGGCATCATCACCGCTCATTGCCTTGTCGATCTTAACCTGAGTGGGCTTGAGAAGGCCTTCCGCGACCATGAGATTTACCGAAATATCATCCACTATGAGTATATGAGCATCGGGAGCCGTAAAGGACTCCCTGTATTCCTTCCGGTTGATCGCCTGAGGGTTCGCGAGGGGACCGATGGGAGCGTGATTGACAACCTTCTGGGGCAGGACGATGGTGAAACGGCTTCCCTTCCCCACTTCACTGTGTACGTGTATATCACCTTCCATAAGATTGCAAAGGTCCCTGGTTATGGCAAGCCCTAATCCGGTACCCTGTATTGAGGCGTTTTTGATCTCGTTGAGCCTCTTGAATGAATCAAACAGAAACGGCATATCTTCTTCGGCTATACCGATACCTGTATCCGAGATATCGACAATAAGGTCAATCGTATCCCGTCCGGTCGTATCGTAGGTCATATCCAGGGTTACTCCGCCTTCCTCGGTATATTTGATGGCGTTTGATACAACGTTTGTAAGAACCTGACTGATAAGCTTGGGATCACCGTAGAGGCTTGAAGGAAGGGTCTCATCACATATGATATGGATATATAAGTCCTTCTTTTGGGCGGTCTGGGCAAAGAAATAGTAGCAGTCCCTGAGTATCTTATAGGGATCGTATTCATGGGGATTTATCTCAGTGTGCCCGGCTTCGATCTTGGAAAAGTCAAGTATGTCATTTATAAGGCCAAGAAGGGTCTCGCCCGCTATGCTTATATTGGTTGCATATTCCCGCAGCTGTTCATCCTCCACAGCGCGGAGTATGAGCTCGTTCATACCGAGTATTGAATTCAAGGGGGTGCGTATCTCGTGGGACATATTGGCAAGGAAGGTTGATTTGGCCTTGTTGGCCTTGTCGGCATTATTCCTGGCTTCGTTTATTTCCTTAAGATAGCGTACTTCCTCCGTGGTATCCTCTATGAGGAAGGAAGCACCGATGGGGCGTCCCTTGTTATCGGTCATGGGATTGTATTTGATCCTGAAGTAATTCATTATGAGGTTCTTGCTCTGCTTGATATAATCAACAGTGGTATTACCCTTACGAACCTCCTTTATCACATCCGCAAGCGGCTCGCTGTCAAGCCTGAAGTCCTTAAGATGATCATGGAAATGACTCTTGCAGAAGGCGTTGGCGTAAATACAGTTATCATTCACGTCGAAGAGGATAAGCCCTTCGTTCATGTCGTCAACCGCCCGTCCTATCGAAAGTATCATAAGGCTTCTTGGCACAAAGGTCCGGACGGAAAAGCATATGAGGGCACCGCCTATCCCGTAGAAGACGACCGAAGCGTCAAGAAGGAGAGAGAAGGCCATATATGCAAGGTTAAGTATGACTAAAAGAAGGAGGACCGAAAAGATCATTATATACTTCAGCCGGTAAATACTGTGGCTCTTCTTTATCCTGTATATGATGAATAAAAGGACCATTAAAATGGCCAGATAATCGATGGCCAGATGGATATAATAGAAGGATCTGAATCCTGTCTGGTAAAAGACGGTACCCGGCACCGAATCGTTGGTATAGATATAGAATTCGTGCTTGAAAATGGGATTAAGCGCAATGGATAAAGAATCAGATCCCATAAGGAAGCCGACCGGAACCTTGAGCTTCCTGCGGGCCGCATCATGTTCCGTATAGGATAAACAGAAGCCTGACAGGAAGACAATTACCCAGTCGATAGCAATGAAATATACACAGTAGGCTATCTCAGCCGATATTTCATTATAGGAGAGGGCGATCATGATATTGCCGAGTATGGCAAAGACAGCATATATCATAGCCTTCTTAAGGCTTTCGCCGTAAGCTTCCTTTATCTTTTTTATCTGGTGTATGGTAAGAAATATGCATATTATCGCAATGACATCGACAACCACATATATTATCTTGATGTTCATATCATGCTCCGTTAAAGATATTTTCTATTTCCTTATTATATCCCATATCATCAGCAAATAAAAGGAGCTCCTTATTTG
>DPZM01000142.1:0-2618 GCA_003535955.1 Lachnospiraceae bacterium
CTGCAGCCTCTTCTCCTGCTCCTGCATTTCCTTTTCCATGATACCACCCTGCTTTATATGACTCTGCCTCAGTTCTTTTCAAGCCTGTATCCGAGCCCCCTCAGTGTCCTGATGTACTCCTGCGGGTCCTCAGACAGCTTGGCCCTCAACTTACTTATGCACACCATAATGTTATTATCGGCCGTAATATAATCCTCGCCCCATCCGTATTCATATATCTGCTGCTTGGTAAATACCCGGCCGGGACTGTGCATGAACATTTCCATAAGCTTATATTCCACCGAGGTAAGCTCTATGACCATCCCGTCCTTTTTAAGAAGGCAGCTCTCCGGATCAAGCTCCAGATCCCTGACCCTTATGGTATCTTTCTTAATACTGTCGGCTCCCAGCTTATAAAATCTCCTGATATTGGAATTGACCCTCGCAACCGCTTCAAGAGGGTTGAAGGGCTTTTGCATGTAATCATCGGCACCCAGATCAAGTCCCAGTATCTTATCGGCATCCGTCCCCCTGGCCGACAGGATGATAACGGGAATATTGCTGTCTTCACGTATCTTCTTCAGCACATGAAAACCATCGATACCCGGCATCATTATATCCAGCACGCACAGGCTGATGTCTCCCTTGCTTATTGCAGCAAGGGCCTCATCACCGTTGCCGGCTTCCTCCACCCCGTAACCTTCATTCTCAAGATAAAGCCGGAGAAAGTTACGTATCTCCGGCTCATCATCAACAATCAATATCTTATGATCCATAATCCTTGATCCCTGCGGCTTAGTAAATGCTGTTCCCATCTTCTATAACGTCAGTATAACCGCTGTTTAAGGTTTCGTAAAGGGCTGCCTTGGTTGATTCCACATAAGGTGCCACATAGAATATCTCAAGGATACCAAGTGTCAGCAGCGAAAGCAGGTGCCAGCCGATGAAGGACAGATCCAGTACAAACGCATTCCACTTCTGTCCGTCCATCATCTCCTTGCTGAGTGAAAATGCCTCGTCCTTATCAAGGTCAGGATCATCGGCCATAAGGTAAGGTATCATCCTGTATTCGAATCCCTTAACTATAGCAATGAATATCCCCGCAATGGGTATAAGACACCAAAGGAACAGATACAGATCCCTGAAGAACATGACCTTGACCACGTTCTTATAGTTCCCGTCAAAGCCACGGCTTAAGCAGGAAAGGTCGGCAGGATCATCCAGATTATTTACAAAGAACCGGTTACATCCTATCCTGACAGGATTTAACAGGAAAGCACTTATTAAAAATCCTATTACCGTTGCTATGATGATTATGATCAATACTACAAAGAAAACTATCATGACTGCTGCAACAGTTCCCGAATCCGGACCGTTATCCTGACCTTCAACCATCTCATCAGACGTTCCCGAAGAAAAATCCCCGGTATCATTCCCACCATTTACATCCGATGATGATCCACCACGATTCTTGATCTCATTGATCATTTCCGAAGCATTACCGCCCGAACTGTAACCGGAACCGGTTGAACAGCCTCCGCTTATAAGAGCCACGATCAAAGCCACCAGTACACACTTCCAGTAGTTGGCCTTAAATGCGGCCTTACCTCTTTCCTTTAATTCTCCTCTCGTCCACATAATTCTCTCCTCTTTTCTTCAGTTATTGCGAAGTATGGTCTTCGCCTGTTTGCCTTACATTGAGAATCATACATAAGAAACCTTAATGGAAAAGCCTGAAAGCCTTAACGTAACCTTAATATTTCTTTCCTGCCTGATCAGCAGCTTCTGTTCACCTTAAAATAGTTACTCAATTCTTCCACCGCAGCTTCCGATACCCTTAACAGTCACCTTCGCTGTACCGGCTTTCGTGTTGTTTGAATAGCTTAACACTACGAAATCCGTTCCCGGTACCAGATAGGTGTGCGTTTTTTATTTCCCGTATATAGAATTCCCGTCAGATCTGAGTCTGTCAGCCTGACTTCCCTGCCGGTATAGGTCTTGTCCGCAAGGCCCTTCATGACTTTCACCATGCCAAGCTACTGCGCAGCCTTGATATAGCGGTAGCTTATCTGAATGCTTCCGTTATATTTCCCGTTACCAAGAACTGTGACGGTTACATTGCCATCCTTATCCGGCCCTGAATAATCCGCACCGATTTTGAAGTCTGTCCACGCCTTCAGCTTCTTCCCGTCAAGATCAATGATCGTAACGGTCGGATTCTTATAGCCCTTCCCGGATTCCGTCTTATATCTTTGGTAGAGCCGAGAACCTGACGACCTATGAACGCAAAGCCTGTACCAAGCTCGAGTAAGAAACGTGTGATCTTCTGTTCCAATGCATCCTCCAGCTTTTTCTCATCATAGTTTGCCGGAACTGTATGCCACGGGTATGCCACGGGGACGGTTCTTTTTGACACGGTCTGCCACAGAAACAGTTCTTCGACGTGAAGCCGGTCCTTTAGGCGATGCGTAGAATACCTTAGGATAGCTGCTCATTATTGCGCTGCCCTAATGCGCTCAAGCTCTGCCCACGCTTCCTTAAGCTGTTGTTTTGCCTCATCGCGTTCAGCTTCTGCCGCATCTGCTCGGGTCTCTGCCGCATCTGCTCGGGTCTCTGCCGCATCCGCTCGGGTCTCTGCC
>DPZM01000142.1:2662-2828 GCA_003535955.1 Lachnospiraceae bacterium
CATCGCGTTCACTCTTAGCTTTGTCGCGTTCAGCTTCTGCCTCATCCGCTCGCTTTCTCTCCGCATCTACATCATTCTGAAACATCTGCCACACTTCTTCTTCGTTGAATTCAGTATCAAGCATACCCTCTACCTCCTCCTTATTAACGATCAGAAATTCCCTGAT
>DPZM01000305.1 GCA_003535955.1 Lachnospiraceae bacterium
TACCTGCCAGCAGTGCATTGCTATGGATCTTCGAAGGGTCCGTGACTATGGATACAAGCTGGGTGATAAGGGATACGCCTGCCAGCTCGAAGAGGGCACCGATGAAGAGACCGATGCACAGAAGGACCGACTGTAGCTTCTGCCTGGGGGAGAATATATAATTGATTTTTTTTAAAATACTCATATTTTACTCCGCTCAGCGTCATACGAATTCGTCCGAACCATCACAGTACCGGTTCACAGCCTGTTAAGTACATTCTTCTCCCACAGATAGGGATAGAGCGCGCTCCATGCCTGTTCACCCTGTGAAAAAGTTGCGGCCGGATCCCTTAAGACCCGTATAACTTCCTCAGCTACCGCATCGGGATCGATCAGGCTGCAGTTTTTAAAGGAGGATGATGAGATCATATCCTTAAAGTAATCCATGAGGGGACCCTGCATCCACTCAACTATCGGAGTGTTGAATCCTATCTTGGTCCGCCTGTAGGCTATGGCTTCAGGCATGTAGGGTGCCATGGCATCCCTCACTATTGATTTGGAATAGCCGCCGTGGAGCTTGCTCTTCCAGCCAAGCGACATTGCCAGAGTCACTATGCGGTGGTCCATGAAGGGCATCCTTATCTCAACGCTGTTGGCCATGCTGTAGCGGTCGTAATTACGCAGAAGGGTCGGAAGGATAGTTTCATGGGATGAGGCGTACAGGATCTTATTGAGCGCATCCATGCTTTCATATGCCGGATTGCCTGCTGCCCTTACTCTCTTATAGGACTCCTGACCGCTTCTCAGTTTATCCTTCAGGGACCTCTTAAGATAGTTAAGACATACCGACATCTTGCTCGTATTTTTAAGGGATATGTTGCTCCCGTCCTTCGGAAAACTCCCTATATAAGCGTCAAGGACCATATCACGTTCCCTGCGGCTGTGTGTATTCTTAAGCGCATGTATGAAATCAAAAGTATAACCGCCAAAGAGCTCATCCGCTCCATGGCCGTCTATAGTCACGATCGTATGATCCTTTCTTAAGGCCCCGTAGAGGATCATCATCGGAATTGGGCTGGTAAGATATACATCCTCAAATAAATATATAAAGTCATCCAGCTTATCTATCGCCTTTGCAGGGTTGATCTCGACAAATGTTGACTTTATCTTAAGATACCCGGTTACCTTTTCGGCATAAGCGGATTCATCCATGGTCGTTCCGGGGAAGGTGGCCACATAGGCATGCTGCCAGTCTTTATTCATTCTTATATCGGAATCAGAGCCTGCCAGATGAGCCATGGAGCATATGGTTGCCGAAGAATCAAGCCCGCCCGAAAGTGCCGTCCCTATTGTTACGTCGCTTCTCATCCTCAGCTTGCAGGCATCAAGAAAAAGGGCTCTGAACATTTCCACCTGCTCTTCATACGCAGCCGGAACCTTAACGAGATTGTCGAGCGTATCCCACCACTTTGTTATCTTCATTCCGGCCCTGTCCGCATAGGCATACGACCCTGCGGGAAATCTTTTGATCCCTTCTATAACGCATTCATCCGTACCCTCATAATATACGATCCTGTTCGGATCGGTAACAAGGGGTTTATTGGGCTTAACCTCCTTCATCATGGGAGTTATGACCTTCATCTCTGAGCCGAATGCTATCGCGGGACCGTCTTCCGTACCCTCAAATTCCGTATAGAAAAGCGGCTTAACGCCGAACCTGTCACGGGAAACAAAAAGCCTCTCCTCTTCCCTGTCCCATATCATGAATGCCCACATGCCGTTGAAGCGGTCAAGACATTTTTCTCCCCATTCCATATATGAGGCAATAAGGACTTCCGAGTCGGAATCACTCCTGAATTCATAACCCTTTCCCTTAAGTTCATCCCTAAGTTCCAGAAAATTATATATCTCTCCGTTAAAAACAAGGACATATCTTTCCGTGGAATAGGGATAGGTCATGGGCTGCCTTCCGCTCTCCGTAAGGTCAAGGATGGCAAGCCTTCTGTGGCCGAGTGTTGTCCCCTTCTCCTGCCACAGGCCTCTTCCGTCAGGACCCCTGTGAGCCATACGGTCCACACATTTATCTGCAAGACCTCTGTCAGTTTTATTGTTGATAACACCAAATATTCCGCACATAAGTATTTCTATTATGTTCTCCCGGTTCAATTATGTTTAATAAACGGTATCTTATCCCTTAAGCGATACTTAAGAACAGCCGTCATTTCTTTTGCCTTAAGCGCCCTGTAGTTATACAGATATTTTGAAGTATCGTCCGTGTCAGGGGCCTGCCCCGGCTTTTGCGTATCATAAAGGAAGAAATCCTTGCCTTCCGTTTTATAATATACATTGGCATCCACAGGGCGCATCCTTCTTCCGAATGTCTCAAGTATCCTGTAGGGAAGGGGGGCCGGACTTAAAACATATCTCTTATATCCTTCGGCCTGCTTACAGCCGTAGAGATCGATGGTCACTTCATTTCTTACAATTTCAGGCAGCCTGTCCGTAAGATGCATGTTCTCAAAGTATGCATCATACACAGAACCCGACCCGTCAAGGTCAGAGAAGTGAAGATCAACCTGGCCGAACTTCCTCATTCCTGCCAGGGGAACCTGAAGATCATTAACACATGAACTTGCATGCGTTCCTTCATCTCCGAAATTGGTCGTATATGAAACTCTGGGATATAAAAAGTAACCATCCTTGTCTATAAGATATTTAATAAAATACTTAAGCCATGACTTGTCCGACCATGACGAAATGTTAACGGGAACATTTACAGCCCCTATGTCATTATCCTTATTCTCTTCATACCATTCCCGAAAGCCCCTCCACATGTCACTAAGGAAGGCCTGGCCCCAGGAGGACGCCAGCTGCATATAGTAATTGTCATAGCCGTCATCTATCGCTTCAAAGGGTTCCCTTGCATGCACATTCAGGCGATGGTTGTATAATGAGACCCCGCATATCCTCTTATCGTTCCTGCTGTGGTTAAGGGCTGCCAGGGTAAACATATAGAATGAGGGTGATACATACAGATCATCCTCAAGTACTATTATCCCATCATATTCAAGAGCTATATCTCCGCATTTAAGAACATGTTCCCTGAGTCCTAAGTTCTTCTCCTGAAGCCTGACCGACTTGTCCCCATGGATCCACACATATTCATTTGCAATATTGGCCACATCACTGCTGTCACTCTTATCCACGCTTATAATAAGAGGAACGTTAAATCCCTCGGGATAATAAGCATTGTTGAGTGAATCAAGCAGTCTTTGCAATGCAGCTCCCCTGTTATAAGCAATCACAACGATCGCGATCCTGTTCATCTGTATTCCCCTCTGTTTATGATCCTTATCCCCGCTCAGCCTGATATTTTCCGATCAGTTTATCCACATCATCAAAAGCTCCATCCCTGACAAGCTCCATGATCTTCTTCTCATCCGACTTCCACCAACTGATGCCCAGCAGCGCTTCTATCCTGTCCCCGTCAAAGCGGTCCCGTATCTTACGGGCCGGGACCCCGCCATATATTGCATAGGGCTCAATGTCCTTCGTTACCACGGCTCCCGATGCGACAGCCGCCCCGTCTCCGATCGTGACCCCCTCTATAATGCATACGTTATTTCCGATCCATACATCATTTCCGATCACCACCTGAACTTTACGGCTCTCATCAATGTATTTTTCATCTTTATAGGTATCCTTGCCGGTATAGGTGTAGCCATGTGTTTTTGCAGTCGAATAAAAGGCTGTATGCAGTGCGGCATGCCTTCCGTCCAGAGGATGGGACCCCAGTTCCGTTGTTATCCTCGAACCCAGAGCCGAATATTTCCCGATCACTGTATTTGCCAGATCGCATTCACGGTTCACCACTGTTCCGTAACCAACCCTTACATTGGATAAACAGGCTTTTTTACCGATATAGTTGCGTCCTTCAAGTACCGATCCCTTGTTAAGATAAGATCCCTGTTCCATGATACTGTGTGTTTTCAGCTCAAGCACAATGCGGACAAAGGGATAGCATATGTTTCTGTATATAGTTGAAAATATTTCTCTTAATTTTCTCTTTATCATCTTCTGCTTTCGGATTTAACGTCTGAGCACTGTTATTTCTTCTTGATCAGGTCATATATAAACCTTTCAAAATATGCAAGCTCATAGCATATCCAAAATATACCGTCCTGGATGAAATTTGTTTTAAGATAATACTTGTTATATACCTTAAAGCTTGCGTAGAAGTTCGGGAATGCCTTTCTCTTGGAGGATGCGTAGGCCTTCTTAATGCTGGCCGAATGGAGATGGTCATATCTCTCCCTCGTCAGCACTCCCACCTTCCGGCCAATTTCCTTAAGCCTTCTTGCAAGGATTATCTCCTCCGCATAGAGGAAGGTCCTCTCATCGAAGCCCTCCACTGCCAGATAGTCCTTAACCCTAATGATAAAGAAAGAACCTTCGACAACACCTGCGTCCTCTATCCGGTTAGGTGAAGCCGCAAGTTTTTTCTTCATGTGTCTTTTGTCAAGATTAAACCATACAAGGAAGAGGCTCTCTATCATACCCATAAAGCCGGGAAGCCTCCAGACATTATAACCCTGATTGACCAAAGGCGCCATCACCCCGTAATCACGGTGGTTTGTCATATCCCTTATCATTGTTTCCAGCGTACTGGCGGATACGGCTATATCTGGATTGGCAACAAATATATACTCGGGCGAATAATGACTAATGGCATATCTTATGCCGTAGTTATTCCCCCTGGCATAACCTCCGTTGGAAGGAGCCTGTATCACATCCACCTCTGATTTTCGAAAAGAACTCCTGAGATATTCGTAAGAGCCGTCAGTGGAGCGGTTATCAACGACTATGACCCTCTCAAGGCATTCGAAGTCCATTACCGACCTTGTCAGTTTCTCCGCCACCTTCATGTCATTGTAATTAAGGATCACCATTACGGCAGTGCTCTTCATCTTACACTCCTATCCAAACAGTCCTAATCTAGCATACCACAATTCAGGCAAGTATGATATAATCATTTTTATGGAAGATAAGAACAAAAAGCCCAATGTATCAGTAATAACCGTATGCCGTAACCCGGGCAGGGACATCATCAAGACCATGGAGTCTGTCCTTGCGCAGGATTATCGTGATTTTGAATATATCATACAGGACGG
>DPZM01000216.1 GCA_003535955.1 Lachnospiraceae bacterium
ATGGAGAAGAACATCGACGGTATAATAATAGAACCCAGTAAGAGCAATGTGTTCTGTAAGCATAAGGATATGTACGATAAACTGGACAAATATGGGATACCGTATGTTTTTATCCAGGGTGAATATTCGGTTATGCAGGACAGGGTTCATGTGCTTATGGATGACGAGAAGGGAGCATATCTTCTGACCGGATATCTCATTGAGCTTGGTCATAAGAATATTCTCGGCGTATTTAAAAGCGATGATTCTCAGGGGCAGAACCGCCACAAGGGTTATGCGAGGGCTCTGGCCGAAGCCGGACTTACTTATGATCCGGGCAATGTCATATGGTTTTATACGGAAGACAGGGCCGTACATCCATATGTGATCCTGCAGGAAATGATCCGGAAGGGTAAGCCTATAGATGCGATTGTTGCCTATAACGATCAGATTGCCCTCCATCTTGTAAAGGCCGTAAGGGAGATGGGGCTTAAGGTTCCGGAAGATATATCGATAACAGGTTATGACAACTCACAGATAAGGGGTAACAGCGGATTAAGCCTTACTACCGTGGCCCATCCCCAGGAGGAGCTCGGACGGATTGCAGCAGATATGCTGCTTGCAATGATCAGGGGCGAGGAGGTGGAGAAGAGGGTCATAATAGACCCCGAGGTAATAATCGGTAACTCATGTGTAAACCGTACAACTTGACGACATGTATATACAAGTTCGACAATATGAATTGAGTGAATTCGATCATATTGAATGAGCTCAATTCAGCGAAAAATGCGAAGCATTTTGAGCATGTAACGAATTAAAGTTAAGTTAATTCAAGCGGAGGGTATACACATGATCAAGAAAAAAGAGTACAAGTTTTGGTTCTGCACCGGTTCACAGGATCTCTACGGAGATGAGGTATTAAGGCATGTTGCCGAACATTCCGGGGAGATCGTCAGCGAACTCAACAAGTCGGGGCTGCTTCCCTATGAGGTTGTATGGAAGCCGGTCCTTATCACAAATCAGCTTATCAGACAGACATTCAACGAGGCTAATGCCGATGAGTCATGCGCGGGCGTGATCACGTGGATGCATACATTTTCCCCTGCAAAATCATGGATCCTGGGACTTCAGGAGTACAGGAAGCCCCTTCTTCATCTTCATACACAATATAATGAAGAGATCCCATACGACACCATCGATATGGATTTTATGAATGAGAATCAGGCTGCTCACGGTGACAGGGAATACGGTCATATAGTCAGCAGGATGAGGATCGAGCGTAAGGTTGTCGTGGGCTACTGGAAGGATGACGAGGTAAGAAGACGTATCGCTTCATGGATGAGGACTGCAGTCGGTCTTATGGAATCAAGCCATATCAGGGTCATGAGGGTTGCGGATAACATGAGGAATGTTGCGGTTACCGAGGGCGATAAGGTAGAAGCGCAGATCAAGTTCGGTTGGGAAGTGGATGCTTATCCCGTAAACAGCATAGTTGAGAGTGTCAATGATGTGAGCGATGCTCAGGTTAATGAGCTTCTTGATGAATATTACGCAAAATATAATATAATCCTTGACGGACGTGATCCCGAAGAGTTTAAGAAGCATGTTGCTGTACAGGCAAGGATTGAGCTTGGCTTCGAGAGATTCCTTGAGGAGAAGGATTATCAGGCCATAGTCACCCACTTCGGTGACCTGGGAGGACTTAAGCAGCTTCCGGGACTTGCAATACAGCGTCTCATGGAGAAGGGCTACGGCTTCGGTGCGGAGGGCGACTGGAAGGTTGCTGCAATGGTCCGCCTTATGAAGATAATGACTGAGGGTATGAAGGATGCCAAGGGTACTTCAATGATGGAGGATTACACCTATAATCTTGTAAGGGGTAAGGAAGGTATCCTTGAGGCCCATATGCTTGAAGTGTGTCCTTCCATTGCTGACGGTCCCATAAGCATAAGGGTTAAGCCTCTTTCGATGGGTGACAGGGAGGACCCTGCAAGGCTCGTATTTACATCCAAGGAAGGTAAGGGTGTGGCGGCTTCGCTCGTAGACCTGGGTAACAGGTTCCGCCTTATCTTAAATGAGGTTGAGTGTAAGAAGACCGAGAAGCCCATGCCCGAGCTTCCGGTTGCGACCAACTACTGGACACCATATCCCGATCTTTATACCGGGGCTGAAGCCTGGATACTTGCAGGCGGCGCACACCATACGGCATTCACGTATGACCTTACCGTTGATCAGATGGCTGACTGGGCCGAGATGTCGGGTATTGAGGCGGTTATCATAGATAAGAATACAACGATCCCGGCATTCAAGAAGGACCTTAAACTGGGAGAGATATTCTACAGATAAGAATTTAGTTGAAGAATGTCAGCATCAGCGATAAACTGGAATCGTATTTCAACGGAAACCACACGCTTTAGGAAGAAATGCGATGAGTAAAGTAATTGTGGGTATGTCGGGCGGCGTTGACAGCGCCGTGGCGGCATACCTTTTAAAGGAACAGGGATATGAAGTCATCGGGGTGACACTTAGGACCTGGGTATCGGATGAGGGTGAAGAAGGACGTTGCTGCGAGATAGATGATGCGCGAAGAGTTGCGGGCATGATAGGAATAACCTACCATGCCTTTAACTGTCTGTCAGACTTTAAAAAGCATGTGACCGAACCGTTTGTGCAGGAATACCTCAGGGGATTGACCCCTAATCCCTGTGTTGTATGCAACAGGGCGATCAAATGGGACAGGATGCTCTATCACGCCGATGTTCTGGGGGCCGGATATGTGGCAACCGGTCATTACGCTTATGTGGTGAAGAAAGATAACGGGCGATATTCCGTGAAGACAGCCAGACATGCTGCCAAGGACCAGACCTATATGTTATACAGGTTAGGCCAGGACCAGCTTGCAAGAACCCTTATGCCGCTTGGGGATTACGGTAAGGATGAAGTGAGGAATATAGCCCTTAAGGCAGGGATCCCGGTCGCGGACAAGCCTGATTCCCAGGAGATATGCTTCGTGCCGGACGGACATTATACGGACTATATAAGGGCCAATACCGATAAGGAGCTGCCCGGTGAGGGGGACTTTGTCGATGAGGAAGGAAATGTGCTGGGGCGCCATAAGGGGATATTCCACTATACGGTAGGTCAGCGCAAGGGCCTGGGACTCCCGCTTGGGTATCCGGCCTATGTAAAGGAGATAGATGTTTCGAACAACCGGGTTATCATAGGGGATGAAGCCTCTGTGATGACGGATGTTATTATATGCGACAGGGTAAATTACATGGGCATTGAAGGCATTAAGCCCGGTGAGAAGCTAAGGGCAAGGACCAAGATCCGCTACCACCATAAGGCGGCACCCTCGGTCGTTTCGGGAATCGACGAGGACCATGTAAAGATCACATTTGAGGAGCCGGTCAAGGCGCCCTCCCCCGGACAGTCTGCCGTCTTCTACGACGAAGAGGACTGCGTTATCGGAGGAGGCGTCATCATGCATTGACATCTCATTTTAAAATGCTATAATAAAGATACAAAGGAGCTGCTGGAAGACGGTTAGCCCCAAACAATGTAAGTCAGAAAATGACTGCCAGTGCCGGTAAGCTAGTGGCGGTCATTTTTATTGGAAGATATGTATTTCCCTACAGCAACTCCTGCTGAGAAGATGGTTATCACAGCGGCAACAGCAGCTATGATGTTCATTACCATATCACATCGAACATAAGTTTGCAAGACGATTTGTGGAATTGAGAATCGAGAACCGTCCCCCAATTCCCATTGACATGTTTTCCATATCTTATATAATGGAAGGTGATGAAACAAGGGCGTTTCGGACAAGGGTTCGAAGCGCCCTTTTTAAGCAGAAATAATTCTTTGGAATGATAGGAACGGTTTAAAAGGGGGTTTAATAACGTATGTG
>DPZM01000316.1:0-1174 GCA_003535955.1 Lachnospiraceae bacterium
TTGATACCAGGAAGGGTCTTATGAGTTCGGATGATATGGGCAGTTTCACAAATCTCATGTGTCTTGTACAGAAGGGTATGAGCAATGGCTATTTGGATGGTCTTCCGTATGTAAGGGTTAAGGAAACCCAAATGACCGGTGACGGACATGCGGAGTTTGACTTTACCAAATATAATATAAAGATTTACGGAGACAGCGGGGATGTGTATTTTCCGGAATCCACCCTGTCCGACATTTTTACGGACCTTGTATATCATTACAGCGTTTGTAACGGTGAGACCTTCTACTTCAACTCCGTAAATCCAAGCAATCAGGATAACATATCCATGATCGATCCTGATTATGCGAAGCCGATAATGGATAAGCTTGATAAGGACTTAAACAGACCCGAAGATATGGCCGAGTATGCTTATAATGAGCTGATGTTCTCGTTTGATCATTTCTACGGCTTTCCGGGAATGGCGGTCCTGAATGATGAAATTAAGGAGAAAGGACTTGAGCAGGCCCTTATCGATTACGGTGAGGAGGGTGAAAAGACTGTTGAGCTGTTAAAGTCAAGGAATCTGGCGGAGTATATGTGCGGGCTTGGTAAGCTCCAGTTGTTTGTGAATGACGGAGGCCATACAGTAGTTGATTATGCAGATCTTGCAAATGCTAAGACAGATGAGTTAAAGAAGGCTATTGACAAGATAAACGAGGAGCTTGAACCCCTGTACAAAAATGTAGAGTTTGAGAATGATGAGATCAGAGAAAGATGGAGATCCCACCTGGCGAGAACGAAAATGAGGGACGATGTCTACAAGAATGAAAAATACATCAAGGAAGGCGATACGGCTGTATATGTCCTGGATTCCTTCATGGGATTTGATATGGATAAGTGGAATAAATACTACAAGGAAGGCGGTGCCAGGCCGACGATCCTGACCATGAGGGATGATGATATCATCAATATTGATGCCTGTCTTAAGGATGCGGACAGTGATCCCGATATAAAGAATTTTGTTTTTGACTGTTCCAACAATACCGGAGGCTCGCTAGACGAGGTTGCCATGCTGTATTCCATGATCACCGGCAACAGGGAATCAATCTTCTGCATGGAGAATGCACTTACCGGACAGAAGATATCCGAAACCTATGAGGCCGATCTTAATTTCGACAGGAAGTTTGATGAAGA
>DPZM01000316.1:1280-2844 GCA_003535955.1 Lachnospiraceae bacterium
AGCCCGAGTTCATTTTCCTGCGGAAACATATTTCCTTCGATCATGAAGGACGGCGGCTATACGATCCTTGGTGACAAAAGTGGTGGGGGAGGATGCGCCGTTATGGTCCTGACTACGGGTGAGGGCATGACATATCGTATCTCGGCATATAAGGGCCGCATTATCAATAAGGATGGTGAAGGCATAGATAACGGAATACCAGTGGATGTGGATCTTGTTCCCAAACGCTCAAACGGCAAGGATAAATATATTACCGTTAAGGATGTCGTGATCGATGCCAACGGGAATACAGGTGATAAGAGGATCCCTGACTATTCCGATTTTTACAACATCAAAAAGCTGTCGGAGGCACTTAATGAGATTGATGAAGAGAATGACAAAGACCAGGAATAACAAATCCACGGCTGTTTTGTCCCCGTCTTTACTTGTATGTGCATTTATGTCTGCATGTTCTGCTACCGTTGAAGATGATGGGATAAAGATATCACCCAATCCGGCAGAAACGGAGCAGGAAAAGATAACAATGCAGGAACCGGAGGTACAGTAAAATGAAAAAAAGGCTAATTGCGATCCTCATGACAGGAGTAATGGTATTGGCGACGGGATGTTCAGCCAATGTCAGCGTGGATCCCGATACGGGAGTGGTATCGGTCGACGGAATACCGGTCAATGAACTCATGAAGAATCTGGATCCCGATATGCTAAAGGAGTCGGGTGAAACAGACGAAAACAACACGGATGAAGGCAGCATTGATAAGATTGATGACGGTGTCACTGAATATGAGGGAGGCTTAAGGATCACTTATCCGGATGAATTCAAAAATGCAGCCGGAGTCGTAACAGCATTTTCCGGAGATTTGGAAAGAGGTATATATGTTACGGAATTAGAGTATTGTGGAGTTACTGAGGAATGGATAAATGAGGCAATAGAAATAGATGACCCCGATCCCGAGGATGTACAGAAATATAAAGATACGCAGACGGTCCTGACTTACGTGGCATCCATCGACGGCGACCGGGATAAGGAGGCACTGGAGAAGGTACTCCGTGACAACCTGTCCGATGAAGAAAAGGATACGTTCAGCGGTAAGGATTTAAAGGAGTTATGTAAGGTAGATGATTGTACCTTCTACAGAGTATATACTTTTGACAAACGAAGAGTCGAGAATCTTGATGAGGATTTTGCCGAAGAATACAATAAATTGTATGATATGCTTGATGAAATCCTTGAAAATGCGGAATATTTTAAGCCCGTGAGTCCGTTTGCGGATATGATCGGCAGGAAGATTGAATTCACGACCACTGATCTGGATGGTAACGAAATATCAAGCGAGGAGATATTCTCGAAGAACAAAGTCACCATGATAAATGTATGGGCGACCTGGTGCCATTGGTGTGTTGAGGAGCTTCCCGATCTTAATGAGATGAATGAACAGCTTGCGAAGAAGGACTGTGCGATAATAGGACTCCTTGGTGATGGAACCGATGAGGAAAGCATAAAAGAAGGCAAGCAGATCCTTAAGGAAAACGGTGTCACGTATCTCAATATACTTCCGTGGGAAGG
>DPZM01000316.1:2965-4044 GCA_003535955.1 Lachnospiraceae bacterium
GATAATAGAATTGCCTGTCATAGGCGCGAGCATGGAAGCTTACGAAGAAACGTTTGATCTGATACTTAATGCCGATGAGCCTGAGGCTGAACAGGAGGCTTCAAAGAAGGCGGACGCTGTCAGTGCAAACGACGTAAAGCAGTACAGGATATATGTATCCGATACCGAAGGAAATCCTGTTGAGGGTGCAATGGTACAGATGTGTGATGACAGCACCTGCAAGGTCGAAAAAACAGGTGAAGACGGTATTGCCGTATTCAAGGTTTCGGAAGAAGAATACACCGCCCACATTCTTAAGGCCCCGAAGGGTTATAAGAAGGACAGTGAAGAATACAAGCTGCCGGCAGAATACAGTGACCTTCATATCACGCTTGAAAAGGAATAAAAAATGGACAGATCAAGGCTATATATGTCAGTACAATCCATCGTGTGTATATTGGCCGTTATCCTGTTAGCAGGAGCTGCCATAGGGCTATACGGTAAAGGAAAAGCGGCAAAGTCAGAGGACCCGACGGCGTACATTTACACAAGGGAGTCTGCCATCAGTGCGGTTGCACCGGGTGTATTCATGCTCATCGCAGGCCTCGGATTTTCGATAGCCGGCGCAGTGATGGGAATACGCGATGAGAATGAAGATAAGCCCGCTTCCGCAGATGTATGCGGAGAAGGGATGAAGCGTGCGGCGAATGACTATCCTTCTAAAAAACCGGAAGCTGCAGAGGCTGGAAGGGGCCGCATGTATAAAATAAGGCTTGTCGTTCTTATCGTTGCCCTGATATGCATTATTGCCGGTATAGCAAACGGTAACATGAAGGATATCCTTATAAAAGCGATCAATATTTGTACCGAATGCATAGGATTGGGATAAGGTTTAAGGGACAGACAGGATGAGTTGAAATGGATAATAAAGTTTCTTTATGGTGGAAGGATCACCGCCCTTCAAAACGGCGTCTGATACAGCTCTACAGTGCGCTTCTGTATAATGCAAATCTTAAAGGCTTCGTGAGCGGCCGGATATATACGGGGAATACCAAGGCGTTATGTGTTCCGGGATTTAACTGCTATTCATGTCCCGGAGC
>DPZM01000093.1 GCA_003535955.1 Lachnospiraceae bacterium
AAGCCCGCAACATGGAGAGAAGCTATTAAATAAACAAAACAGAAGTTAGTGAAACAGGGGGACGGTTCCTTGGTGAAACCGTCCCCTGTTTCATTGAAAAAAAGGAGATCTTAGATTATAATATAATTGTATAAGTGTACTTTGGAGCAGGTGATTTTATCGCAAGGAGGGATGGTATTGAGTAATATTCTTTTGACCGATATGATACCGACCGAAATCCTGCAGGAGGTTCAGGATGCCTTCTCGGATTTTACGGGAATGGCTGCGCTTATTACCGATGCAAAGGGAGTACCAATTACTAAGGGAAGCGGCTTTACCAGGTTCTGTATGGAGATGACCCGGAAGTCAGGAGAAGGCCGGAAGAAGTGTGAGGCCTGTGCCAGGCAGGGAGCATTCATGACAATGCAGAGTGGCAGGCCGGCTGTTTATACATGCCATGCGGGACTTACCGATTATGCGGCACCTATACTTTTAAACGGTGGATTTATAGGAAGCTTCATCGGAGGGCAGGTAAGGACAGAACCCGTGGATGAGGACAGCATTCGTAAGAAGGCGGAAGAATACGGCCTTGATCCCGACGAGTATGTGAAGGAAGCGAAGGCCACCAATGAAATCCGCCGCGAGGAGATCGACAAGGCTGCTTATTTTTTGCAGCGTCTTGCCGGAGTACTTTCAAGGGTGGCATTTCAGTCATACCAGGCTCTTTTACAGAGCCATGAGATGAAGGAGGATGCAAAGAATCAGTCCGATTTCATAATGAAGTTCTCCAAGGAGCTTAAACAGAGCGTGAGCGAGATGTACTCTTTCTTTTCGGTGGGGAAGAATAAGGATGAGCATGATGAGAGGATCCAGAAGAGGGTCTACGGTCTGATGGCTCGCACGATCGAACTAGGCTCCATAGTTGAGGACAAGCTTGACTATATAGATATCAAAAACGGCGATTATAAGCTCAGTGAGACTATCTATAACATTCGCGCCGTTGTTGAGATGAAGATCAAGGAGTTCACTGATCAGGGTGAGATAAGTCAAGACCGGATCAGTTATTCGATAGATGATGATGTACCCGAGAAGATGGTGGGGGATCCTGCGAGGATCGGAAGCATGATCGGGAAGCTTATAGAAAGCAGCAACATGTATAATAAGGAAGCATGGATCAGAGTAGATGTGAAGGCTCTGAAGAAATCATACTCCACGGACCTTGTCATAAGGGTAGCCGACGGAGGTGGCGGCATTGAGAAGGAGAAGGTTGAATTCATGCAAAGCTACTTATCCAGCAGGGGCCTGTCGGATGTAAGGGACGAGGAAGTCGACAAGACAGGCTTTTCCCTTGTGGGATACCATATAAATGCTATGTCCGGAAAATTGAAGATCATCAGTGAGCTTGGCAAGGGAACCGAATTTATCATATCGATCCCGCAGCTTATGGTAGCAGGGGGGTGATCAGATGGCATCTTTTGACGTACTTGAGTATATGCAGACTCTTGAATCCATGCTCAGGATCACGGAGCAGGTATGGCTCCTGGATGAGGATTTTCTGAGTGTTTTGGAGCGGCTTGGCAGGGTGCTGGGTATTACCGGTGTGGAGATAAAGATCGAAGCTTCTGCAGGGAATGAACCGGAGGTTATAAGTCTCTACGACGAGAAGAAGGATGGGGAAGGCCTGGCAGAGTATGACTTTTCCCATGACGGCGAGAAGATCAGCTGCCTGTTACATACAAGAATTGCCAACAGGGACTATCCGGCGGAGTTGTCCGCAGGACTTAATACAGTATACGAGATCCTGAAGATGCTGACCGTCCGTGAGCTTAAGAGGCGCAGGGAGGAAGCGCGGAGTAAAACTGATTTCATTACGGGTGTCTCAACGAAGACAATGTTTACAGAGTATGTAGACGGTCTGTTTAAGAATGGGACGATCTCCGGTTATGCGGCCTGTGGCTTCAGCCTGCGTGGCATGGCGGAACTGAACCGTCAGGTCGGTAATGACAAGGGTAATAAACTGATGGCGGTCTATGTGAAGAACCTTCAGGAGTTTCTTGACGATGACGGCCTGGTGGCAAGGACCGGCGGTATCAATTTCAGCGTGATCTTTAAAAAGGAAAGGTTTGATGAGATCGCGGTTTATTTGTCGGGCAAGATCGTTACCCTGGGAGAGGACACTGAGGGAAGGGTAATGAGCGCCTGCGTCGGATTCTACCCCATCTCGGAGAGCTGTGATTCGGCAGAGGAGCTGAATGAGATCATTGCATCGGCAATGCACAGCGCCCTTAAGAATCCCACCCAGCCCTTCATTATATATGATGAGAAGCTGCAACAGGCTGATAAGGATGAGAAATATATTGCCGGAATATTTCAGGATGCACTGGAGAATGAAGAGTTCACGGTATACTACCAGCCCAAGGCCGAACTTAAAAAATACCGCCTTAACGGAGCGGAAGCCCTGTGCCGCTGGTTCCATGAGGGTAAGATGGTGCTTCCCTACCGTTTTATACCGGTACTTGAGAATAACGGCGATATTGTAAGGCTGGACTTCTATATGATAGAGCATGTATGCCGTGACCTGAGAAGGTGGATAGATGAGGGACGTAAGGTTGTGCCGGTGTCAGTCAATCTGTCAAGATGCCATCTTGGGGATCCGGATCTGCTTACCCACATTACTGAGATCATAGACCGTTATGAGGTTCCCCATTCCCTTATCGAGATAGAGCTTACCGAAACAACTACGGAGGTGGGCTTTAAGGAATTAAAAACACTTGTTACCGGTCTTAAGGAGGTTGATTTTTCAACTTCTGTGGATGATTTCGGAGTCGGCTTCTCCTCCATGAGCCTCCTGCATGAGATTCCCTGGAATGTTATCAAGATAGACAGGAGCTTCATTCCCGTTGGTGATGGCAGCGCCGAGGACGAGAAACGTAAGGTAATGCTGCGTTCCATCATAGAAATGGTCAATTCTCTCGGACTTAAGTGCATTGCTGAGGGCGTTGAAACGGTAGACCAGGTCATACTCCTTAAGGAAAGCGGATGTTATTTTGTGCAGGGCTATTACTTCGACAAGCCCCTGCCTGTAAGTGACTTTGAAGAAAGGCTCAGCTGTTTATAAACAAGTGACACATTGGATCTGAACCGATGCGTCACTTTTTTACGTCCGGTTATAGGCTGAACCTATAACCTGTGATTATTATTACATATTGGACATTATGCTCCGACTGAGCTATCATTTCACTAAGAAGTAAAGGCACATCTGGTGCATTGCATATTATACGAGGAGGGATGAGCATGGCAAACATTTATAAAGGAACACTGGGACTTGTAGGAAACACACCTTTGGTTGAGGTGACAAATATCGAGAAGGATCTCGGGCTTGAGGCTACGGTGCTGGCAAAGCTTGAGTACTTCAATCCGGCAGGATCCGTTAAGGACCGTATCGCCAAGGCAATGATAGAGGACGCTGAGGAGAAGGGACTCTTAAAGGAAGGTTCGGTCATCATCGAGCCCACATCGGGCAACACGGGTATCGGTCTTGCGGCTATCGCAGCAGCCAAGGGATACCGCATAATCCTTACAATGCCCGAGACCATGAGCGTTGAGAGAAGAAGTATCTTAAAGTCATACGGAGCAGAGATAGTACTTACCGAAGGATCCAAGGGTATGAAGGGCGCGATCGCAAAGGCGGAAGAGCTTAGTAAGGAGATAGAGGGAAGCTTCATTCCCGGCCAGTTCGTAAATCCGGCTAATCCCGCGATCCATAAGGCAACAACCGGTCCCGAGATATGGAAGGATACCGACGGTAAGGTAGATATATTTATCGCAGG
>DPZM01000270.1 GCA_003535955.1 Lachnospiraceae bacterium
TAGTCAATCCCGGCGAGTCCATGGAAGTGGCTCCGGGACGTAAGTCTTCACCCGCCGAATGCGAGACCTGTAAGGAACGGAAGTACCAGGACGGATCCGACGAAATGGTATCTTTTAAATCTGCGGCCCATATATCTCCCGAGGCATCGGGCGCCAGGGTAAGGGCTCATGAGCAGGAACATGTTGTGAACGCTTATGAGAAGGCTGCACAGAAGGGCGGTAAGGTGGTCTCCTGCGGAGTAAGCTTAAGTACGGCGATATGTCCCGAGTGCGGAAGGTCTTATGTATCGGGCGGTGTTACCAGAACCGCGATCGCCTATCCCAATGAGAAGAACCCCTACACCAAGGATATGAAGGCCATGCACGGGATGGCCCTCAGGGGAGCTAATTTAGATCTGGCAGGATGAGGGGCATTACCTTGAAGAGATGAGGAGCCGTTAGTTAAGGAACCATTATGAGTAATAAAACAATTTCAATGCTTAAGGCAATAACAAGGGAACAGCTTCTTGGCAATTACGGGAAGCTGTCTTCTTATGTTCTTTTATACAGCCTGTGTGAGGTGGTGATATCGAACCTGGTACTTGCGATAAAGGGCGGAGCGATCATGCAGATCCTTGCCGGTCTTATCGGCAACCTGCTCATTTCGATATTTACGGTCGGTTTTATGAAGGTCCTTCTAAATACGATACGGGGAGAGACCAGCAGCCTTGGCGACTTTTTCTATGTATTTAAGCACGATCCGGACAAGGTCATAATCATATCCTTCGTTTTATGGTTTTTCTCGGAGCTGATGACCTTGCCCATGCTGGTGCCCGGGAAGGCGGCTGAAATGACGGGTATGTCATCGGGAGCCCTGATGCTTGTAAAGGGCGTACTGGTGGCGGGATTTATGGTCCTGTATCTGTTCGTGTATATCCTCCTGTCCCAGTCCTACCTTATTTATCTTGACAGGCCGGAGCTTAACGCAAGGGATATCCTCTCATTAAGCGTCAGGGTAATGAAGACGAATAAATTAAGGTATTTCTACCTGCTCTTTAATGTGTTCGGCATGGTGTGCCTTATCGTGATCACACTGGGGATCGCCATTTTCTGGATGATGCCATTAAGCTACGGGCTGATGGTCAACTTCTATGAGGACCTTAAGGGCGGACTTAAGGAATATGAGGTTGAAGGTTAATGACAGAAAAAAACGGACACCGGAGGCGTCCGTTTTTTCGGAAATCGGTAACAATTAAGGGTTGTAAGGGGTCTTAAATGTAACATGACATCTTTCGCAGCAATAGGGATCGCTGCTTCCCTTGGACCAGTCGAACTTCGACGACGGGTGTACCTTATCGCCCATATGGCATGTGGGACATAAGATTTCCTTCCCGAAAGTGGGGCTTAAGATCTCATCATCCATTATACCGCCGTTAACCTTTTTAAGATTCTCATCATTGATCTTTGATATGCTCATGGTTGTTTCCTCCTTGCCTATCTATTGTTTTATGGTTGAATGTGACCTGTTGATCTTGAAATAATTATAACATGGAACCCGTGACAAAATATACTGTTTTCATCACCTCCATTTGAATTTTCACGGGACTTTTCTTTTTTGTTAAGCTTATTATAGCTAAAGCAGCGTCACAGAAGCGTCACACGATCTTTCTGAAGCATTTCCTTATATTTTCCTTGTTTCTTTACAGGCGATTTTGTGTTATACTAAATTGATTAAGTATGTTTGAAAGTGAACGGATATGAAGCTCGAATTTGATGTTAAGATGACAACTCCCGTGATGTATGACTATATGATGTATCATACGATGACCGGGATGCAGTTTTACCTTGCTATCGGTATAGGGATCATGGCCATTGCCGCATTTGTTATAGATCACAATCCCATCTACCTTATAGCCGGTCTTGTGATGCTTTTCTATCTTCCGGTTGAGCGGTTCGTTCAGGCGGGCAGGCAGGTCAAGCTTAACCCGGTCTTTAAGGAGAACCTCCACTACACCCTGGATGATGAGAAGATGTCCATAGATGTTAAGGAAGAGCACATGGATGCACCATGGGATACGATCACCAAGGTCAGGTCTACGAGGAAGAGCCTGATCCTGTACACAGGTTCCGTGACTGCGACTATCTTCCCCAAGGAATCACTCGGAGCCGACTACGGGAAGGCCGTAAGGCTGATTAAGGATAAGGTGCCTGCAGGACGGGTGAAGATACGGTAGGGAATATGATCAGGGAAACATACAGCAGTGAAGAAACATTTAAATTGGGAGAATCACTTGGCCGTAAGGCCGGGCCCGGGCAGATATATACCCTGATCGGGGACCTGGGAACCGGCAAGACCGTATTTACCCAGGGCTTTGCGAATGGGATGGGTGTTAAGGAGTACGTCAACAGCCCGACCTTTACGATACTTAAGGTTTACGAGGACGGACGCCTCCCCCTCTATCACTTCGATGTCTACAGGATCGAGGAACCGGAGGAGATGGAGGAAATAGGCTACGAGGATTACTTCTTCGGGGACGGAGTGACTCTCATTGAATGGGCTGATATCATCGGTGAGCTAATCCCGGAGGATGCAGTCAGGATAGAGATAAGCAAGGACTTATCCAAGGGTGCCGACTACCGCCGCATTAACGTGGAACAGGGGGACGGTTCCCCGGTTCATTTGTGATCGATACATAGATATGAGCAGATGCAGCAGGATCAATAAAGGGAATATATGAAGTTACTAGCAATAGACAGTTCGGGAATGACGGCAACGGTCGCTGTACTTGAGGACGATAAGCTGTCAGCCGAATATACGATAAATTACAAGAAGACTCACAGCCAGACCCTTGTCCCGATGCTTGATGAGATAAGGAAGATGACGGACCTTGATCTTAGCAGCCTTGATGCCATTGCGGTAGCCGGGGGCCCCGGTTCGTTTACGGGGTTAAGGATCGGTTCGGCAACGGCCAAGGGGCTGGGACTTGCGCTTGATAAGCCGATAGTCGCGGTATCTACCCTTGAAGGCCTGGCAATGAACGCCTGGGGGTATGATAAGCTGGTATGTCCCATAATGGATGCAAGGCGCGATCAGGTTTACACCGGGATCTACAGGTTTGAAGCCGGAAGCCTTAAGACGGTCATGGAAGGCACGGCCGAATCGATAGATGAACTTATGAGGCAGCTTGATGAACTTAATGAGAGGGTCCTGTTTCTGGGGGACGGAGTTCCGGTCTTTAAGGATACGATAGATGCAGGCCTTAAGGCTGAACATGAATATGCCCCGGCCCATATGTCAAGACAGCGTGCCGGAGCCCTGGCGGCCCTGGCGGCAGTATATTATGCGGAAGGCAGGACAGAATCACCTGCCGACCACAGGCCGGAATACTTAAGGCCGTCGCAGGCCGAAAGGGTTAAGGCCGAACGTGAGGAACAGTGACACATCGGCCCTGAACCAATGCGTCAGTGGATGTTACAATTATGAAGGATTTAAGGATCAGAAAGATCACGATTGAAGATATAGATGATGTAGTTAAGCTTGAAGAGAGTAATTTCTCTACCCCCTGGAGAAGGGCTGATTTTGAAGATCTTACAGATAAGGAAGACAGGGGATGCG
>DPZM01000060.1 GCA_003535955.1 Lachnospiraceae bacterium
ACGTAACCAGCGTATCCTTAAGCTGCGATGAGATATTTATGGTGGAAGGTGAGACCAGGAAGCTTGATGCAACGGTATTCCCGGCAAATGCAGAGGATACGAGCGTATCCTGGAACAGCGCGGATCATTCCATAGCCACAGTGGATCAGAGCGGGCTTGTGACGGCTGTATCGGAAGGAACAACGATCGTTACCGTCGTGACCAATGACGGCGGTCATAAGGCAGTGTGCGCAGTTCATGTAAGAAGGCCTGGAATAGATGTTGAAGGCATCACGGTAACACCTTCGGAGAATACAATAAATATTGGCGATGCATTTACGGTCACAGCCCATGTGACTCCGGATGATGCGACTGATAAAACGGTAATATGGAAGAGCAACAATCCGGCGGTAGCCATTGTCAGAGGGGAAGGGCTTTCCGTGAATGCGGTCGGTATGGCTGCGGGCTCGGCCGTGATAAGCGCTACGGCTTCCAACGGGAAGACGGCATTCTGCATTGTCAATGTTGAGAAGGGCATAACCCATGTAACGGACATACTGATACCTATGTTTGAGACCATATATGTAGGCCAGTCGGCAAGCATTGTCGCGACCATAATCCCCGATGATGCGGATGACAAGACCATCATCTGGACAAGCGAGGATGAGGATATAGTATCGGTTAATTCGGCAGGCAGGATAACGGGGATTAAGGAAGGCAAGGGTACGGTGGTTGCAAAAACCGCAGACGGAGGATACGAAGCAAGATGTCTTGTAAGCGTAATAAATCCCAAACCGGATCCCGGTATATATAAGCTTTATATTGCCGATGAGAGAAAGGATGCATATCATCCCGAGATGGTAAGGGGCATGGTTGAGAGCCTTGCGGGTGACAGATATCTTGTTATATTTGATTCGGACGGATCCGGGATAAAGCCGCTCATAAAGGGTGACAGTACCTTAGAATATACCCAGGCCCTTTTCTATGATATGTGGATAACGGATATCAAGGGCTATCCGAAGAATGACTTTGTAAGATGTACTGTAAGGATCCCACTGCCTCCGGCGATGGATATACATAAGGGAACAGTCAGGGTTGTGAGCAAGCGGGGCGATGCCCTTGACAAGACAATTCCTTCATCTGTGGGAGAAGAAGGAGGGGTGGCTTATGTATCATTCACGGCAGAACATTTTACCGAGTATGCCATCCTGTATAAGAAATCGCCGGAAGAAAAGCCCGGGACGAAGATAGTTTACAGGGATGTTCCGGTGATCCAGTATGTACCCGTTAAGGAAAAACCCAAAAAGGAGCCGGCAAAGGAGGTTAAATCCGCAACACCCCTGCCTACGCCGGCACCGACACCGGTGCCCGCGCAGCCGGTGATCATTCCCAGAATATTGGACAGTGTTCCGAAGACAGGGGACAGAAACAGATAAGGTGATGCAGTGAGAGATATCTATATCAGAACGGAAAGCGGAGAATTAAGGAAGGTCAGTAAGAAGAAGCTCTTAAGGCTTGTGCTGATCTTATTGGGGATCATTGCCGCAATAACAGCAGGGATCGTACTTATCGTGCGGCTTGCAGCAGGTCCTAATGACAGGGCGGAGCCCCCGGCAGTTGAAACGGAAGCCGAGCCCATAACCGGAGATATCTTTGACACCGGCTATTATAAAAAGCATGAAACGCAGGTTTTGTCAGCGGGTCTGTCAGAAACAGCTCTTATGAGGCTGGAAGAGTCAAAAGCAGCCCGGGGGGATGAGGTAACCGCCGTATACAGCCAAATGAAGCGGGACAATCCCGACTTTGCCGGATACCTTAAAATAGAGGGAACAGATATAGAATATCCCGTAATGTATACTCCTGATGAGCCGGAGAAATATCTTCATAAAGATATCAACGGTATGGACTGCGATGGAGGTCTTCCCTTTATTGATGCAAGATGCAGCCTGTCTCCCGACAGTGACAACATTATTATATACGGGCATAACATGAAGGACGGCAGCAGGTTCGGTGAACTGGACCTGTATGAGGATCCGGAGTATTTAAAGGAGCATCCGGTAATACATTTTGATACGGCCGAAGGACCTGAAGAATTTGAAGTCATGTCGGTTTTTTACGACAGGGTTTATTATACTGACGAGGAAGAATTCAGGTTTTATGACTTTATAGATGCCGCGGACAGGGAAGATTACGACAGGACACTGGACAGGCTTATAGATAAGTCTCTTTATGATACGGGAGTCACGGCCGAATACGGAGACCACCTGCTCACCCTGGTAACCTGTTCATACCATGAAGATAACGGTCGATTTGCCGTGATAGCAAAAGAAATAAAGAAACAGTAGTTCAGTGAAGGATAAAAGGAGGAAAGAACATGGATAACAAGACAATGTTTAAGCTTTCGTACGGACTGTTCGTTTTGACAGCCAGGGTAGGTGATAAGGAGAACGGATGCATCACCAACACAGCCATTCAGGTGGCGTCCGAACCAAATCAGATATCCTTTGCGGTCAACAAGGCCAACTATACACATGATATGATAATGGAGACAAAGAAATGCAACATTTCCGTTATCAGCGAGGAGGCTGACTTTGAACTTTTTAAGCATTTCGGTTTCCAGTCGGGCAGGGATGTTGATAAGTTCGCAGGCTTCACCGACTGTAAGTATTCACTCAATGAGATACCATATATAACCAAGGGCACAAATGCGTATTTCTCCATCTATGTTCAGCAGACCGTGGATCTTGGATCCCATACACTCTTTATCGGAGTACCGGTTGCGATGGAGGTCCTTTCGGATGCGCCTTCGGCAACCTACGCATATTACCAGAGTAACATAAAGCCCAAGCCGGAAGCTGTCAGGAAGACCCCGGACGGACAGACGGTATGGCGTTGTAAGATATGCGGATATGAGTATGTGGGTGAGGAACTACCGGATGATTTCATATGCCCTATATGTAAACATCCGGCTTCGGACTTTGAGAAGGTAAGTCAGGGCTGATGGCCTATTATACATACATTGTAAGATGCAGCGACAATACACTGTATACCGGCTATACAAATGATCTTGATAACAGGATCAAGGCACACAATCTGGGCAGGGGTGCTAAATATACAAGAGGCCGGGGGCCGGTGGAACTTGTTTATTTTGAGGAGTACCCCACCAAAGAAGAGGCAATGAGCCGTGAGTGGCATATCAAACGGCTTACCCGCCCGGAAAAGGATAAGATCATAGAGCTTGCAAAATCAGACAGATTATGTTAACATCAATATGTTGATAAATTCAGGATTGTTCACACCATCATGATGGGAAAAGGATAGGATGGTGTAATTCAGGATAAGTCACATGATCTTAATATGAGTTTATGTTTGCGCGAAGAGAAAGGGATGGGCAAATAAATTACGGGTTTGGTATATT
>DPZM01000098.1 GCA_003535955.1 Lachnospiraceae bacterium
ATTTTTATAAGAATAAAATCTTATTTTTGCAATTATGTAAGTAAAGATCATTTACCGAACTCATAGACCCCGGCCCCAGCAAGGGATCCGATACGACGCATCTTAAGGTTTCCGTACCGGTCATAGAGGAACTCGACCAGGCGGTTAAAATACTCGGGATTGTCCTCATAACAGAGCAGGAAGACATTTTCCCTTTCGACCAGAGCTCTCATGGGATTGTCGATACCAATCTCCTCACAGGCATTGGTATAAAATGGCTGGTCATGAACCCAGCTGCCTATAGGAAGAAAATGATGATAAAACTCTGCACCCTGAAGCTTTCCCTGCTCCATACAGGCCGATCGCAGAACACCCCATCCATTTCCCTGAACCTGCTGAAGCGTTCCCGGTTCGGTGATGGTTTTGTATCCGCCGACCAGATATATCTCACCTTTTTCGTAAGCTCTGACAAGCTCTCCCTCATCCGCGCCCGTTCTTGCATTAAAGGCGGTCGTTGGTTCGTGAAACGATAACTTCGGTATGCCTGTAAGAAATACCGGCAGAAGCATGGTCAGGATTCCTGCTGTATGTAATAAATACAGGATTTTCTTTCCCTCTACGGGAGGAATCCTTGGATAAATCGTAAGAAGTACCGAAGTTGCAGCCAGATATGCTGACTGCCACACTCTTACAGGCGCTCTTCCCCGCATGATGAAATATCCGATTATGATAAACGCAAACAGAATAGCTGCCGCTGCCTCAAACTTATCATGCAACTTCCCCCGGCTTATCAGAACATCTGCCAGCAGAAGCACCAGTCCTGCAGCAGGGGCAAGCAGCAGAGCCGGGTTCAGCCGCATATCAAACAAAAAATCCTTCGCGGAATAAAGAATCCCTTCCGGGGTTGGATCAAAAGCCCATTTCTCACCCAGCGCGACCATTTGTCCGAGGGTTTCTCCCGTCATTATCTGTGTATCCGCAAAGATCCACATCTGAGCCGCACGGTAATCTGTTTCATGGATCCCGACAGCCTCAGCTTCATTTTCTATCTCTTCCCAGTTTTTGGTCGGGTAATCTCCTACTGATACTCTGGCATTATCATAAGCCAAAGCAGACCTGTATGGCTCAAACGTATAGAATATCCTTCTGCTAAGAAGCAGGATAAGAACAACAGCACACAACGGCAGACAGTACATTATCCTTTTCCGTAATTGTGCTTTTTCATACATCCCCTTTTCGCTCCGCAGGCGGAGGAATGAACATATAAGCTCCAGCAGGATGAACGGGATAAACAGAAGCGCTCCCTGTCTTCGGACCATGAGCCCGAGCCCATAAAGTAACGCGGCAATTAAAGAAAAGGGCATCCGCTCCTTCTCATCCTTCCGTATAAAGAACGTCACAATTCCGGCAAACGCAAAAAAAGCAGCCCATACCGTATAATTTACATTCCATATCCTTACCGTAAACTGAAGATACATAAGGACTGCCGCAATAAGAATGCGGTCCATGATCCCGGGAAATATCCGCAGCATAAGATGTATCACCCAGCCAAGAGTCAGGATCAATGCCAGATGCATTAGCAGGGTAAACACATCGGTAAGCGGAAGCAGCTTCGATAATCCCCCAAGCATATAGCCCAGGAAAGGATGCATATTCCGGCAGACAGTTATCTCCCCGTACAACCCATTAGTAACGGCAGACAAAAGATAATTGTCTTCGTCAATGTAAAGCCTGTCCGAGAAACTGAACAATACCCAGCATCCGGCTGACAGGATCCAGGGGATCAGGATCATTAGCCGGTTTGTGTTTATTTGTAATATATCTTTGGTCTTTATATTTTTTCTATCCAATTTAGCACTATAATTTTTCGGATGCCTGTATCTGCGGCTGCCCCCTGAACCTGTCAAGGAGCATTTCCTTCAAAACGGACAATTCCGCCTCTGTGTCCGTACCTGCTTCGGGCACATAAACAAGACCGATGGCATACCTTGTAACAGCCGCCAACATAAGATGCAGCGTTGTGGAAAACATCTCCTCGATCGGAATGTCTGTACGTAATGTCTTATCCTGCTCCGCCCTTCTGTACAGATCGTCAAACTGATCCTTAAGCTCTTCTATAGCTATACGGTATGGCTTAAGCGTATCCGCATCAATATCGGCCGACTTAACATACAGGTTAAAGAATTGATTAAAGCGGAGCAGATCTTTATGGTTCCTGTACATTTCCAAAAAAGAATCAAGATAAAATTCAAATATCTGAACAGCGGTAAATTCATCAAAACCGGAGGCCTCCCGGCGCTTTCTGTTTTCTTCAAGAAATTGCTCCCACTTCCAGGTGGCTACCGCGACCACGTAACCCGGCTTCTTATCAAAATACCTGTATAAGCTTGCGATGCCGCAGCCTACATACTCTGCAACATCATGCATGGTAACCGATTCAATGCCCCTGCTTGAAAAAAGATCAAAACCTTTCTCCAGGAGTTCTATCCGTCTGGCCTCTATCTGTTCTGTATTATTCGCTGAATTCCACATTTCGTGCTTACCTTTTCAAAAAATAATTCCTGATAAGCAGTTTATCAGGAATCGCGTTAAGTGTCAATATCAGCGCCAAATGTGTCAATGTAACTAATCTTTCGGATGCTGCAATGCGCTCTTCATATCATATCACCTTTTTTGTATGACACTACTGTGACGTTATACCTGATATTATTAATGCAGCCCGTCTCTTTTTCTATATAAATTTTCTTCCATGCTTGTTATGATCTGTGTTATAATATATTGATGAACTTCATACACACTACACATGAACAAGGAGCATACACATGAACAAGATCCATACAGACAAGGCACCGGCGGCGGTAGGCCCGTATTCCCAGGCTGTTGTACTTAACGGAGTGTTATATACATCAGGTCAGATAGCACTTGACCCTTCTACCGGGGAACTCGTTGGGAAAACGATCGAGGAACAGGCTGAACAGGTCATGAAAAATCTGATGTCTGTTCTTGAGGCTGCAGGCACAAAACCCGAGAATGTGGTCAAGACCCTCTGCTTCCTTACCGATATAAATGATTTTACCGCTTTTAACGAAGTATATGCCCGGTATTTTACCGAAAAGCCGGCAAGGTCCTGCGTTGGCGTACAGTCCCTGCCAAAGGGAGCGATCTGTGAAGTAGAAGTTATCGCTGCTGTTTAGTATTTCGAAAATGGGTACGAAGAATGACATTAAGGGAATTATTTAAGAACTCTGTTATTGTTACCGAGTTTCATATGGATGATGGCAAAACAATATACCTTCACAGGATACCCCTCAAACGGGTCACAGCCATGACCGGTAATGTTTTTGTGAAGGATATATTCAACCATGATCTGGTTGTTAACATAGCCAAGCTTAAGACAGCCAACGAAAAGATCGGACTGTTCATGGGTGACGAAAATAAACTGCTTTTGTTTGACGAGGATACCTTCGATGTTCTGTCGGAGGAAATGATCGATCATGAAATATATGTCAATTCGGAGATTGATAACAACAGTTGCCGGATCCGTGTAGGTAATTACCTGCTGATCAGTTCGAATGTTTCAATGAAGCAGGAAGTCTTTTCCAAAACCCTTCCGCTGAACAGGAAAATCCTGCAGGCACAGAAGAAACCAACAGAAGCGCAGAAATCAAAACCTTAACCGGTCCGTCCGCCCTTATGATGAATCGTCGGAACCATCTTGAATTATGCTTTGTATAATGGTTCCTCCTCATAATATGTAACAAATGTGCCATATACATTTTTACTCTCATATGTACATTTATCAGCCCTCTTATACAGTTCATCAAACGCAAATTCGTCCTCCGGTTTATAGAAGGCAACACCGACACTTATTTCAACCGGCACATCTTCTATACCTTCGATCCGTATCGCGCGGACACACTCAAGGAAGCGGTCGATAATGATTCCGCCCCCTCCTTCCCTGCTGTATACCAGCGGAGCAAACACCGCAAACTCATCTCCGCCAAGCCGCATTACTATATCATTTTCCCTGAATGTCCGCTTCATGCAGTTCGCTATGGAAATAAGCACCTTATCTCCCAGATCATGCCCGTAATTGTCATTAAAAGACTTGAACTTATCAACATCAAAGAGGATAAACATCCCCCCATCGCCTTCCAAAATGAGCTTGCGTATCCTGTTCTCACCATATCCGCGGTTATTGATACCTGTAAGGCTGTCAGTCTCAGAAAGATACTGAAGCCTGTCCCTGCGCCGCTTCTCTTCATCTATATACTCGATCATCCATATAAGGCTTACTATAGTTCCGTCGGGTTCCCTTTCTCCCACTATAAACCGTCCCCGGCACCAGATGTTGGTGTGGTTCATGAATTCTATGGTCAGGGTGTCCGTAGAACTCATTCGTTCATTTATGCTATTCATATCGATGAACTCATATACATCTGCCCGGGATCGCTCATCAACAAGATTATCTACAAGGTTCCTAAGTGTTTTCCCTGCTTCCTCACGCTTACCCGCCATCACCGTGCGCAGGTCTTCAGATGTGCAGCTTATCTCCTCAACAGTATCTTCCTTAAGGTTCATCTTGTACATACCGGCATAGATACCTGCTACCGACTCAAGATTGGCCGTTAGATTTTCCGATTCGATCCTTCTGAAAGTCATCAGCGTCAGAACTGCGAATATGATCAGTGTACCTGAAATACCGGCCAGAAGGCTCCCGCGTATTGCATTAAAGACCCTGTCGTATGTCTGCTGTCTGCTCGTCTGCGAAAGAACATACCAGCCCCCGCCGATAGGCCTGCTGAATATAACATCATCCTTGCCGTCATAGTGAACCTCAAACCTCTCCTGTGCGGCCGAAAGCGCCTTTATCGCGATACTTATGGCAGGTTCCTTTTTCTCATTGAAATAGTTCTTCCCCACCTCGCTCTCATCGGTGTGTGCAATAACCGTACCATCCTCATCCATAAGGATAACCTTCCCGTAATCAACGTTCCTTCTCCTGAGTTCATCAGTGATATCACCTATCTCATTCATTTTAAAGTCAACCGCGATCACGCTTTCACCATCCGATAAAGCCCTGCATATGGTCATTATGGTGTCACCGGTCATCTCATCAACGTAAGGGGCCACATAATTCACTTCTTCATCGGATGTGACCGCGTCAACATACCATGGACGCTCGGTCGGGATATAACCTTCATCGGGAACCCAGCCGGATCCGTCCAAAAACTCGCCGTTTATATAACCGTATATTCCGGTTGTGA
>DPZM01000245.1 GCA_003535955.1 Lachnospiraceae bacterium
TAAAGACCCTTGCAACAAGGATCTATGGGGCTGATGGGGTGGATTATTCCTCAAAGGCTAAAAAACAGATGACAGAACTTGAGAAACTTGGGTTCGGCAAGCTTCCCGTATGTGTTGCAAAGACCCAGTATTCCCTTTCGGATGACGCAACGCTTCTCGGAAAACCTAAGGGCTTTAATATAAATGTAAGAGAAATGTATGTTTCGGCAGGCGCAGGGTTTGTGGTCGTTGTCACGGGAAATATCATGACTATGCCCGGTCTTTCGAAGAATCCGGCAGCCTACAGTATAGACGTGGATGATGACGGAAATATCACAGGTTTATTCTAGGAAATACCATTTTAGTACAGAGGAATGATCATTTAGGGAACGGAGATGTAAGAATGGCTAAGATAATCGACGGTAAGGCAATATCGGCAAGGATAAAGGATGAGCTTAAGGAAGAAGTCGCAAGGCTTAAAGAAGAGGGCAAAAAAGGATGCCTTGCTGTGATACAGGTGGGCAACGACCCGGCAAGCAGCGTATATGTTAACAATAAGAAGAAGGCTTGTGCCTATATAGGGATAGAATCGGAAAGCTACGAACTGCCGGAAGAGACAACGCAGGATGAACTGCTGAAGCTTATAGATAAGCTTAACGACGATCCTGATGTGACCGGTATACTCTGTCAGCTTCCGGTCCCTGAGCATATTGATGAAGATACGATCATTAGAAGGATATCGCCCGATAAGGACGTGGATGGTTTCCATCCCATGTCGGTAGGTGCCCTGTGCATAGGTGAGAAGGGCTTTGTAAGCTGCACACCTGCGGGTATAATTAAGCTCCTTGAATATTCGGATATTGATGTGGAAGGAAAAGAGTGTGTGGTTATCGGAAGGAGTAATATTGTCGGAAAGCCTATGGCTCTCCTGTTACTTCGTAAGAACGGAACGGTTACCGTCTGCCACAGCAGGACAAAGAATTTAAAGGAAGTATGTAAAAGGGCAGATATACTTGTTGTTGCGATCGGCAAACCCAAAATGATAACGGAAGAATATGTTAAAGACGGTGCCGTAGTGATCGATGTCGGGATACACAGGATGGATAACGGTAAGCTGTGCGGTGACGTGGATTACGACAGGGTAGAGCAAAGATGCAGTGCCATCACACCTGTTCCCGGCGGTGTGGGACCGATGACGATCGCAATGCTTATGTACAATTGTGTAAGTGCAATTAAAGAGAAATGAGATAGCTTATGATATGTCCTAAATGCGGGACCGCCATAGATGAAGGATATATGTATTGTCCCAAATGCGGCGAGGAAGTGATCATGGTTCCCGATTACGAGGTAGAGCTTGAAGAAGGGATCGAACAGACCATTTCCGAGGTCGTTGAACTTATGGCGGATTCGGTTGAGGGGGAATCGGATAATAAACCTGTCCCGGCTGGAAACAGCAAGAATAAGATAAGTCTTAAGATAAAGCTCCTGATCGCCGCAGTCGCGGCGGTCGGGCTTGTTTTGGTTATAGGAATAACTTATATAGTAAAGCAGATAAAGGCATATTATTCTTTCGATGAACAGTTTGAAAAGGTATCCGAAGAATTCAGGGAAGGCGATTACGAGGAAGCCATAAAAACAGCCAGGCATGTTATTTCCATTAATCCAGAGGATGAAAGGGCCCGACTGTTACTTGCAGACTCCTACTTTTCTCTCAAAAAATATGATGAATCCATTGCGGTTCTCAATGATCTGCTCAATGATTTTCCAAATGATACAGGAATTTACGAAAGACTTATTGCCAACTATGAGCTGGAAGGAGATATTGATTCGATCATAAGGCTGTCGGAACAGGCTGATCCGTCAACATTTAAGACACTTTTCGGAGATTATGTCAGCGAGAAGCCCGAGTTCAGTGAAGAAGGCGGCAATTATTACGGCAGACAGACGATAAAGCTGATGACTTCAGGAAACGGTACCATCTTTTATACGCTGGACGGCAGCTTCCCGGATGAGAGCGCAGAGGTTTATACAACTCCCATTGTGCTGGATGAAGGCGAGACAACAATAAGGGCGGTCCATGTTAATGAAAAGGGTGTAAAGAGCGAAGAAGTCAGCAAAACCTACAACATCATAAAGGTTGCTCCCTTAACCCCGAAGCTTCTTACCCAGTCCGGTGATTACAGCATTCCCAAGCTTATTAAGGTTGAAGAGACACAGAACGGTACTATCTATTATACAACAGACGGTACCGATCCGACTGTTGATTCCAGAGAATATGACCCGCCCGTTCCCATGCCTCTTGGCAAAAGTGAGTTCCGGTTTGCGATAATAAATGATTCGGGAGTATCCAGTGAGATAGTTGTTGCCGAATATAATTTAAGTATCAGCGGTATTGATAAAGAATATGCTGAAGGATTGGTCCAGCTGACCCTTATGGCCTTGGGGCATGATGTAACTGCCCATGAATTCAAGGCTAAATACGGTTATTCACAGGGGTCCAGAAGCTACTACGTTATAGAGGACTATGCGGGAGGCAAGCGTCAGAACACGGTCTACGCAGTGGATGCCCAGACGGGAGAGGTTTATACGATAACCAGAAACGGGAATACGGGTGATTATGATTTTGGTGTGGTAAAATAAAAATAGATTGCTTTTTTTACCGCATGATTATATATTGTTAAATGGTGTAACTGAAACAGAAACAGGAGGAATACTCAATGTATAAGATTTTAAAGGCCGAAATGCTTGCCGAAAACATTTATCTTATGGATGTTGAAGCAAAGAGAGTTGCCAAATCATGTCTTCCGGGACAGTTTGTTATAGTCAAGATAGATGAGAAGGGCGAGCGTATACCCTTAACCATATGTGATTATGACAGGGATAAGGGGACCATAACCATTGTTTTCCAGACGGTAGGCGCATCTACTAAGAGAATGGCAGCCTTAAAGGCAGGTGACAGTTTCAGGGATTTTGTGGGCCCTCTCGGGCAGCCTTCCGAACTGTGTAATGAACCATTGGAAGAATTGAAGAAGAAAAAAATACTCTTTGTTGCCGGTGGTGTGGGAACCGCTCCTGTTTATCCGCAGGTCAAGTGGCTTAAGGAGAACGGGGTGGACGCAGATGTTATAGTGGGGTCCAAAACACAGAACCTGCTCATACTTGAGAAAGAGATGGAGAAGGTTGCAGGCAACCTTTATGTCACCACCGATGACGGATCATATAAGCGCAAGGGTATGGTTACAGAGGTGATAAAGGATCTTATAACGAATCAGGGGAACAGGTACGATGTTTGTATAGCCATAGGCCCCATGATCATGATGAAGTTTGTATGTCTTCTTACAAAGGAGCTTGACCTTCCAACAGTTGTTTCGCTTAATCCGATAATGGTTGACGGAACCGGAATGTGTGGAGCTTGCCGCGTTACGGTTGACGGTCAGGTTAAGTTTGCCTGTGTTGACGGTCCCGAGTTTGACGGACATAAGGTTGATTTTGACCAGGCCATGAAGCGTCAGGTGCTCTATAAATCAGAAGAAGGCAGGGCAATGCTTAAGGCTGAAGAAGGCGATACCCATCATGGGGGATGCGGTAACTGTTAGGAGCACCGATTTAGAGAGCA
>DPZM01000230.1 GCA_003535955.1 Lachnospiraceae bacterium
CGCATTCGTAATGCGTAGGTCGCCGGTTCGAGTCCGGCCGGGAGCTTTAATGATATGATTGGGGACAACACGATTTGATTCGTGTTGTCCTTATCTTTACTTATGAATTTTACTGTGATAGAATTAAAGGACGTTTTAACTATAGTAAACGAAATAATTGATCTCGTTGTCTATAAAACTTCGGAGGTAGGATATGGCTCAGTTGTGGGGCGGAAGGTTTACAAAGGAAACAGACAAGCTTGTATATGCCTTTAATGCTTCTATAAGTTTTGATAAGAAGTTGTATAAGCAGGATATTAAGGGTTCCAAAGCGCATGCGAAAATGCTTGAGAAGCAGGGGATAATAACAGAAGAAGACGGTGCCCTTATACAGAAGGGGCTTGATTCCATCCTTGAAGATATAGAGTCCGGCAGGATAGTGATAAGTGATGAATATGAGGATATTCACAGCTTCGTCGAAGCCAACCTTATAGACCGTGTGGGTGATGCGGGCAAGAAGCTTCATACGGGACGGAGCAGGAACGACCAGGTGGCCCTTGACATGCGCCTTTATACACGGGATGAAGTCCTTGAAACAAGAGGTCTTATATATGATCTGTTAAATACGCTTCATAAGCTGATGGAAGAGCATATATCAACTTACATGCCGGGATTTACACACCTGCAGAAGGCCCAGCCCATCACACTTGCCCATCATCTGGGAGCCTATTTTGAGATGTTTAAGAGGGATCTCCTAAGGCTTGATGATATATATGACAGGATGAATTACTGTCCTCTGGGTGGAGGAGCCCTGGCAGGTACCACGTATCCGCTTGATCGTGACTTTACAGCAGCACAGCTTGGTTTTAAAGGGCCGACCCTGAACAGTATGGATTCGGTTTCCGACAGGGATTATCTGATAGAGTATCTGGCAGCTGCTTCAACGATAATGATGCACCTGTCCCGCTTCTGTGAGGAGATCATCATATGGAACACCAATGAATACAGGTACATTGAGATAGATGATTCCTATTCGACGGGAAGCTCGATAATGCCGCAGAAGAAGAATCCGGATATTGCCGAGCTCATAAGAGGCAAGACCGGAAGGGTATACGGAGCCCTGATAAGCCTCCTTACCACCATGAAGGGTATTCCTTTGGCATATAATAAGGATATGCAGGAGGACAAGGAAGAAGCCTTTGACGCTATGGATACGGTCAAGGGCTGCATAAAGCTTTTTGACGGGATGATAAGTACGGTTAAGTTCAATAAGGAGATAATGGCCGCCAGTGCGGTGAACGGTTTCACCAATGCCACGGATGCGGCCGATTACCTGGTCCTTAAGGGGGTTCCCTTCCGGGATGCCCACGGGATCATAGGAAGGCTGGTCCTTTACTGCATAGATAAGGACTGTTCGATAGATGACTTAAGCCTTGATGAGCTTAAGGGAATATGCGACAAGTTTGACGAAGATATTTATGACGCGATAAGCTTAAAGACGTGCGTTGAGAAGCGCCTTACCAAGGGGGCACCCGGAAGTGAAGCCATGAAAGAGGAGATCGCGGAGGGAAGAAGATTTTTAGAGGCCGTGGCGAAAGCTTTGGCCTGATGTTGCAGATATGTAAGAGAATAATTGTATAAAAGTATATAAGAGGAGGAAGCAAGATGAGTGAGAAATTAAAGGTAGGTATCTTAGGCGGTACGGGTATGGTCGGACAGAGGTTCATATCATTACTTGAGGATCATCCCTGGTTTGAAGTTGTGACCATAGCCGCAAGCGCAAGAAGTGCAGGCAAGAGATATGAGGATGCGGTAGGATCAAGATGGAAGATGACAACACCCATGCCCGAAGCTGTTAAGGACATTGTTGTAATGAATGTAAACGAGGTGGAGAAGGTTGCTTCAACGGTTGACTTTGTCTTCTCGGCGGTTGATATGACAAAGGATGAGATCCGTGCCATCGAGGAGGAGTATGCAAAGACTGAGACCCCCGTTGTCTCAAACAACAGCGCACACAGATGGACTCCCGATGTTCCCATGATCATACCGGAGATCAATCCCGAGCACGCCGAGGTTATTGAAGCGCAGAAGAAGAGGCTGGGAACAAAGAAGGGCTTCATTGCCGTTAAGCCCAACTGCTCAATACAGAGCTATGCTCCCCTTCTCGCCGCATGGAAGGAATTCGAGCCCACAGAGGTTGTGGCAACAACATATCAGGCAATATCGGGAGCAGGCAAGACCTTTAAGGACTGGCCCGAGATGGAAGGAAACATTATCCCTTACATAGGCGGTGAAGAGGAGAAGAGTGAGCAGGAGCCCCTCCGCATTCTGGGTAAGGTGGTTGACGGGAAGATAGAAAAGGCAGCGGCGCCTCTTATCACCACACAGTGTATAAGGGTACCCGTACTTAACGGGCACACTGCCGCGGTATTTATCCGTTTTAATAAAAAGCCGACCAAGGAGCAGCTTATAGAGAAGATGGTATCCTTCTCGGGTGAGCCTCAGGCACTTGGGCTTCCCAGTGCCCCTAAGCAGTTCATACAGTATCTTGAAGAGGACAATCGCCCCCAGGTTACAATGGATGTTGACTATGAGCGCGGAATGGGCGTTTCGATAGGACGTTTGAGAGAAGATACATT
>DPZM01000304.1:0-730 GCA_003535955.1 Lachnospiraceae bacterium
TCATTGTAATCTATGGTGCTTATAAGGACCTGGGTACCGGCCTCCTTATCGCCGACGGGCGCCGGAATATAGTCAACTATCGCCTCAAATAAGGGCTCCATTGTGGGACCCACATTTGAAGGATCCGTTCCCGACTGGCCATTCTTGGCAGAAGCATAGATAAAGGGACAGTCAAGCTGCTTATCATCCGCATCAAGATCCATGAAAAGTTCAAGAACCTCATCAACCACCTCGCTGCACCTTGCTTCCGGCCTGTCTATCTTGTTGACACACACTATAACGGGAAGCTTGAGGGCCAGGGCCTTCTTAAGCACGAACTTTGTCTGGGGCATGGTCCCCTCGAAGGCATCCACTACAAGGACAGCCCCGTCGACCATTTTAAGGACACGCTCAACCTCGCCGCCGAAATCAGCATGTCCGGGTGTATCTATGATGTTTATCTTGGTATTCTTATAGGTTACCGCCGTATTTTTGCTGAGGATCGTTATCCCGCGCTCACGCTCTATATCATTTGAGTCCATGACGCGCTCGGCCACCTCCTGATTCTCCCTGAATACCCCGCTCTGCTTCAGAAGCTCGTCGACCAGGGTTGTCTTACCGTGGTCTACATGGGCTATTATTGCAATATTTCTGATATCCTCTCTTTTGGTTAACATAGTAATACCTCGTTAATGATAATATGTAAGAATTACTCCGTAATTCTTCTGATACGCTCGCCGCTAAGGCATCA
>DPZM01000304.1:776-11859 GCA_003535955.1 Lachnospiraceae bacterium
CTAAGGCATCATAAGGAATCCACCACTTCGTGGTACCCCTTATGATAATTAAAAACAGTCCGAGTTATTATAGCACAACTCGGACCGTTTAAAACATAATTTTATAATTTTCGTTGCAACCGGATGATCCTTATTTGGAAAGAGGCGTAAAATCAGGCCTTACATAGGTAAGCCTTGACTTGTATTCGTCGAACTGGTCTTCATCGATCTTCTCCCACTCCTCATCCGACAAACCGTAATTTACAAACCATGGATTATCCTTATCCTCGTAACCATCCTCCTTAACACCAAGCTGGGGAAGAAGGTTGACTGTATTTGGCTCTATATCGTAGGTCTGCCAGCCGGTAAGGTCCGCACCACCCGAATACTCGTTGCAGATCATACCGTATTCAAGCGCATAATACCTGTCCCTGGCCGACCCGGACACAACATGGGCAGGCTTCCTGTCTACGATGGTATAGATATCATAGATCGTACCCTTAAGATCACCATCTGCGATCTCGCCGACCATGAGCTCTTCCACCCCGTCGTTGTTAAGGTCCATATAGGCGTAACCCACCTTGCTTATCGCGTCGCCGCCGTAGGCAACCGTAACCGCATTGTACTCGGGGCTCATGTCCTCTTCCTCAAGCTTATTACTGTCCCACTTTTCCTCCATTGCGGTCTTAAACTTCTCAATAACGTCACCGTAAAGGTCCTCACCCTTACAGCCTGCACCCCATTCAAAGTCACCCTCCCCAAGAGGATCAAGGGTCTTAACTATATCCTCAGCTCCGTCATAGAGCTTCTCATAAGACTCAGGCATCTTATCCGTATACTTCTGATAATCATACTGGACATCCGAAGGATACTCAACGACTATATCATAGAGGGTCTTGTCTCCATCCTTGATCTCGCCGACCTTCTCATCCATGCCGCCCGCATAGTCGGAAGGGTTCTCGTATGCATAAACCGAAAAAGCATAACCGCCAAAGCCTGCATCCTCCGCTTCCTTGTCATATACGGCATATCCGTTCTTATAGCTCTTTACATCATAGGTACCGTCAAGGTCCTCAGGCATGGTGATCTCAAATATCTTATTCTCGGCCTCTGTATTTATCGTTACGTCATCTCCGTAAATAGTGGCGAAATCCATAGCCATGGATATGGTCTTGACCCCGTGCTCATCACACCACTTGGTAAGTGTATCGACCTTCTCCTGATTGCCGTATTCCCTCTCAAAGTCATCACACAGGACCATGTAAGCCTGACTCTCGTATTTATCATTGTTCAGGGTATACTGCTGCATGGACATATCCCCTGAGGTATTGCCGAAGGCAAGCACGGGAACCTTGCCGATCTCCTCGGATATCTTGCTGACCTTGTTCATCTTGATGGTCTTGATAACCAGATCCCCTCCCAGAATGACCTTGTCCTCCGGCTGATACTGGTAATCAAGTCCGTCCTTATCCTCCTGACCCGAAGCCACCCTGGTATAGGTCATACCTATTACCCTGTTCTCGGGTATGGGGATCAGGTCTTCAATAAGGGCACGGACTACGGTCCTGTCGGATCCCGAGACCACATAACACTGAAAATCATAGGCATCAAGATACTTGACAAGTGAAACCATGGGCTTATAGAAGGCATCACCTCTCTTAAGATTGTTAAATCCCTCAGCCTCGGATTTCATAAATTCCCTCGTATATTCCTTAAGCTCATCCGGCGTCATGCCCTTGTAGGAAAGTCCGGCGAATTTGGCATGAAGCCTCTCGGAATTATCCGGCATATCCCCTTCCTTATGCACGGCCAAGTTAAGAGCCTGAGCGAATTCCTTCATGTCCTCCGGCGCTTCATAGCTTTCATCATCAAGCGCCCTGTGGATAAACATCATATACTCGAAATAAGATGGATACAGTTCACCCATAAGGGTGCCGTCAAGATCGAAAACCGCGATACGGTCTTCAACAGGTATAAAGGCATCCGAATCCTCATCCGTTACCTTCTCAACATAATCCCTTATTGAAGCGGCCGCTTCGGAGCCCTCACTCCAGTATTCAAGCGCTGCCTTTTTCTCATCGGATGCAGTTACCTCAACATCCTTAAGCTCATCCGTTATCATACCGGCAAGCTTCTCCGGATCGTTTATGTTGATGTTCATTCCATCCATGTTCGCGCACCCGGAAAAAAGCCCGGATACCATTGCAGCTGTAATAAGCCCAGGGATTATTTTCTTTATCATTGTCCGTTTCATTAGCCACCTCCTAATCAGGCTTTTCTGTCACATCTTTTTTATTATAACACAAATGATCTACAAATACACGACCTTTAAATTCATCCGAATCCATGATCAGTTCACCAACTTCCGGCACACTGATCGAACCTGCGAGCGGGTTTTATCAAGACAGAAATGACGCTCATCCGGTTTGCTGCCCTGTTTTACAGGGCATTTTCGGCGATATCCTTGCGCATATCAATAACAGCGGCGCGGGAAGCGTCGGCGTAGCCCGCTTCTCCGTATTTATAATACCTGTCGTTTGTGTAGGCTGCTATGATACCCCTCGAAGAATTGATGATCGCACCAAGTCCGTCCTTATTAAAGAAGTGCTTAAGGTCGGCACCCTTGCCGCCCTGGGCACCGTAACCGGGAACCAGGATATATGTTTTTGGCATGATCTCCCTTAAGATCTTACCCTGTTCGGGATAGGTAGCACCGACAACCGCACCCACGTAAGAATACTCATCACCCATACAGGTTTCACCCCATCTTGCCACCTGTTCGCCCACTATCTCATATAGAGGCCTCTCATCCGCATCAGAAAGCTTCCTGTCCTGGAATTCACCGGAACTTGGATTGGAAGTCTTTACCAGAACAAAGATACCCTTCTTCTCCTCCCGGCATACATTTATAAAGGGATTGACACCGTCCGAACCAAGATAGGGGTTGACCGTAACGAAGTCCTCATCAAAGCCGTAGTATGACTTCGACCCGACTGTGACCTTGCCCAGATGGCCAACGGCATATGCTTCGGAGGTTGATCCTATGTCACCCCGCTTGATATCCCCTATCACAACAAGGTCCCGGTCCTTGCAGTACTCGACTGTCTTCTTAAAGGCGATAAGGCCGGGAATACCGAACTGCTCATACATGGCTATCTGCGGCTTCACTGCCGGTATCAGATCATATATGGCATCTATGATCCCCTTGTTAAACTGCCATATGGCTTCTCCCGCACCCTCGAGTGTTTCGCCGTATTCCTTAAAGGCGGCCTCCTTAATATGTCCCGGTATGTACTTCATCATGGGATCGAGGCCCACAACGATCGGAGCATTTGTCTGCTTGATGTTTTCTATCAGTTTGTTGATCATTTCATTCTCCTTGGGATCTTCATAAATATTTAAATATTCCGGTATATCCGAAATCACTGATTGAGTGTATCACATCATAAGAACTGGTTCAAGACAATACCTCGCTAAGAGTCTTGTTAAAGAAGAAAGGGCTACAGCCAATGCTGCAGCCCGCCTTATAAATATTTATACCCATTTTAATATGGGACAACAACCAAAGGTGAATGTTCCTCAGCGTATCTGGTTATATTGGAAAGATTGGCGTATTTCTCATATTCATTGCCATTTACAACCACCAGGGTAGGTGCCTGCATCACACTGTACTTCCTTGCAAGCTCCATGTTCTCCTCAGCATCGATAAGAACATATTTCTCATTCTTAAGGACTTCCCTTGCCTGCTTGCAGTTAGGGCAGGTCTTGGTGGTGAAGAGATACTTGATATTCGCCACTGGCTCGAAGCTTACTTCCTTCTTATCATCCTGGGTGCTTAAGGTAACTACCGTTGACAGAGGTCTCTTGAGGGATGAATTCTCGATATCGTAAACCACCCTGTTCTTATACTCCTGGGCCTTACCGTCGTTCCAGTTCTGCACCGGCCTGTAATAACCGGTTATACGTGAGTAAACCTCGGTCACGGCACCGCAGTGAGGACAGGTCTTCTGCTCACCGACAAGATATCCGTGGTCCTTACATACAGAATATGTGGGGGACATCGTATAATAAGGAAGCTTGTAATTCTGGGCTATCTTGCGTACCAGAGATGCAGCTGCCTTCCAATCGGGAAGCTTCTCCCCTAAGAATGCGTGGAATACGGTTCCCGATGTATATAATGTCTGAAGATCGTCCTGTATATCCAAGGCATCGAAGATGTCCGAAGTATAATCAACAGGAAGATGCGAGCTGTTGGTATAGTAGGGAGTATCACCCGGGTTGCCGGCAGTCTTGATGTTGGGCCAGCGCTTCTTGTCATGCTTGGCAAGCCTGTAGGTCGTTGACTCGGCCGGTGTTGCCTCAAGGTTATAGAGGTCACCGTACTGCTCCTGATAGTCGGCAAGGCGGTTACGCATGTGATTAAGGACTTCCTTGGTGAACTCCTGGGTCCTCTTGTCCGTCATGTCTGCACGCAGCCAGTTGGCATTGAGACCAACCTCATTCATACCGATAAGTCCGATCGTTGAAAAATGATTGTCGAAGTTGCCCAGATACCTCTTGGTATAGGGATATAATCCTTCGTCAAGGAGCTTGCTGATAACGCCCCTCTTTATCTTAAGGCTGCGGGCCGAAAGGTCCATAAGCCTGTTAAGCCTCTTGTAAAAATCATCCTTATTGGCCGCAAGATAGGCGATCCTGGGCATGTTGATCGTAACAACGCCAACCGAACCGGTTGACTCTCCCGAGCCGAAGAAACCACCGGTCTTCTTACGAAGCTCACGGAGGTCAAGACGCAGGCGGCAGCACATGGAGCGAACATCGCTTGGTTCCATATCGCTGTTGATATAATTCGAGAAATAAGGTGTACCGTACTTAGCCGTCATCTCGAAGAGAAGCCTGTTGTTCTCGGTATCCGACCAGTCAAAGTCACTCGTGATCGAGTAGGTGGGGATAGGATACTGGAATCCGCGTCCGTTAGCATCCCCTTCTATCATGATCTCGATGAACGCCTTGTTGACCATGTCCATCTCGGCCTTGCAGTCCTTATACTTGAAGTCCATCTCCTTCCCGCCTACAATGGCAGGAAGCTCGGCAAGGTCATTAGGAACCGTCCAGTCCAGAGTGATATTGGAGAATGGAGCCTGAGTTCCCCAGCGGCTGGGTGTGTTTACACCGTAGACAAAGGCCTCGATGCACTTCTTCACTTCCTTATAAGAAAGGTTGTCAACCTTAACAAAGGGAGCCAGATATGTATCAAATGATGAGAATGCCTGGGCTCCGGCCCACTCATTCTGCATTATTCCAAGGAAATTGACCATCTGGTTGCACAAAACCGAAAGATGGGAAGCAGGTGCCGAAGTGATCTTGCCGTTGATACCGCCAAGTCCCTCCTGTATAAGCTGCTTAAGGGACCAGCCTGCGCAGTAGCCCGTTAACATGGACAGGTCATGGATATGGATGTCCGCATTGCGGTGGGCATCGGCTATCTCCTGGTCATAGATCTCGGACAGCCAGTAGTTGGCGGTCACCGCGCCCGAATTACTTAATATAAGTCCGCCTACGGAATAGGTAACTGTTGAGTTCTCCTTAACCCTCCAGTCCTCAACCTTAACGTAGCTGTTCACCACATCCTTATAATCAAGGATGGTAGACTTCATGTTCCTCATCTTCTCGCGCTGCTTGCGGTATAAGATGTAGGCCTTGGCAACCTCGGTATAGCCGGCCTGCTCAAGGACCGTCTCAACGGAATCCTGAACATCCTCGATACTGACCCTGTCGCCGTCCATCTTCTTCTGGAAATCGGAAGTAACACGAAGCGAGAGCAGATCGATCATATCATTATTATACTGCTTCTCGCAGGCATCGAATGCCTTCATGATCGCGCTGCTGATCTTGCTTATATTAAAGTCCGCAATCTCGCCATCCCTCTTTACAACACTTAACATCTCTTAAACTCCTCCCCCTTATTCTGCGTTTTCATTATTTATTACACTCCATTGTATTTAGTAAGAACGAATCCCGTGACCGGTGAATGGTGATAAAAAATCCGCGGCTTAGTCCGAAACAGTCAAAACCGCGACTGCAATCAGTATAGCATCGGGGTTTTTAAAAGTCAACGTCAAAGCACAAGATATTATGTGGCTTTTTTGATACAAACACTATATATTGTGGTTCTTATGTCAACCTGTTTATGCATTTTTTTTAAGTCAAAAAATCCCCCCATCCACCTTAACAGTGGGGGAGGGAGTCAATTTTTTCTGGTCAAATATCCATTGACCACTTGGGTCATTTGTTGAATTTCTACAAATTTTATCTTGTGCTCAGGAATATATATTCCCTCTGGGCTTCTTCATCGTCAGGATACTTTTCGATATATTCCTTCATGAGTACCGCGGCCTTCTTAAAGTCAAGAAGGTATTCATATGTGACAGCTTCATTGAACATAAGGCTCTGATTATATGACGGGTCATTTAATGCCATGCCGTTCTCAAATGCCGTCAGTGCCTTCATGTACTCCTCCTGCTTTAAGTACATAAGGCCTTCCTCGTTATATATGCAGGCCGAATCAGGATCCTTCTCAAGGTATTCCCGGTAAAGGGTCGCGGCATAATTAATATCACCCAGGGCTTCGTAGGACCTCCCAAGGTAGAGAACAAGCTTGTCGGATTCGTCATCCTTCCTCGCAGCTTCAAGCGACTGCCTGGCCTCATCATATTTTCCAAGATAATAGGAAAACAGGCCGGACTGGTAGTCGGTCATCCTGCCGTTCTTCTGAAGGGCCATATTTATGTAGTTCTCTCCGTCCTGTTTGTCTCCTGCATCGTCAAGAGCCTCATAAATGCTGATATAGAGGTCGTAATCGGATGACTTTAACTCAACCGCCCTGTCAAAATCAGCAAGGGCAGCTGTCTTATCGTTTTTCAAAAGTTCGATACGGCCGCGCAGATAATGCGCGTCTGCCTGCTTGTCGTCAAGTCCCAGAATGGCATTGTAGGTGTCAAGTGCCGCATCCAGGTCCCCGCTCTTAAACTGGGACAGGGCCATGTAGTAATTGATGTCATAGTCAAGCTTACCGACAAGTCCGTTGCTTCCCTTTAAGGAATTCATAAAATCATCCACTGCCCGGTCATACTCACCAAGACCCATATGGGCTATCCCAAGGCCCCTGTAGGTAAGGCGCTTATCCTCACCCTCCGCAAGAGCCCTGTTTAAGCAGGTCAGGGCTTCGCTGTATTCCTGGGCTTCGATGGCATCCATGCCAAGACTGAGGTTTGAGCCGGGGCCTCCCCCCGGATTACATCCCGCAAGCAGGGCCGATATACTTATTCCCAGTATTGAAAGCATAAAAAGGCGTTTCTTCATTAAATATATACCTCGCACTTTGAAAGTATATCAATCTTAAAGCGGCAGCGCAAGCAAAACACGTGCCTCATCATTTAACAATAATTATCACCGAACCTTTTATTTTGCCTGATGATGGGTTATAATCTCTTGCATGGGCTTAGATTTTACGGAAAAAACAGCAGAAAGATCCGGGCTGCTCTCAGGTTCCACCCTGAAGATCATAGCCTGCATCAGCATGTTCACAGATCACGCGACCCTGATACTTTTGCACAGATACCGTGATCATCTGAGCACGCTTGATTATAACAGCATTATGTACTGGCAGAGGCTCTACCATATAGGGCGCAATATAGGACGTATGGCCTTTCCCATCTTCTGCTTCCTGCTTGTTGAAGGGTTCTTCCATACAAGCAACAGGCTAAAATACCTGCTTCGCTTAACCGTCATGTGCCTGTTGTCGGAGCACGCCTTCAACCTGCTGGCTGCAAGCAGGCATCTGGATCCCGGCCACCAGAACGTCTTCATGACTCTTGCCATATCATTGCTCACCATAACAGCCCTCGAGCAGGTTAAAATCCGCTTCAGGGGTAAGCCCGACATTATATCCGTACTTAGTATCGTCATAGCATCGCTCGGGTGCCTTATTGCCTGTCTTTTGAAAACCGATTACGGTTACAGGGGAGTTCTGGCCATCGTGATAATGTATATGTTACACAGCAGCAAGATCCTTACCTGTCTCGGAACCGCCCTTGCCTTTACATGGGAGCCCTGGGCACTGACCGCCGTTATCCCGCTGTTCCTCTATAACGGAAAACGCGGACTAAGACGCAAGTACATCTTCTACGCCTTCTATCCGCTGCATATCTACCTTATATATTTTGTGGTCTATCATGTCCTGCCCATGCCGTAAGGATTCCACCACTCATAATCTTAAAGTGTCAGTTCATCGAAGAAGGAGCCTGCGCCGCAACCGGATCCGCCCCTTACCGATTCAATGAGAAAGGCCTTCATGCCCGCATGCCGGTCACCCATCTTAAGAAGGATATCCTCAAGATTGGAAGCCGATATCACACCCTCTTCCATCATAAGTCCGTAATAGTCACGGTCATCGCCAAAGTCACGCAGGAGCACACGGATAGCAGCATCGGATCTGCTTCCCACCGTATGATCCAAAAGATAATCCACAAGTATCCGCCGGTTTTCGCCGCTTAAACATACATCATTACGAAGGCGGAGCATACACAGGTAGGCCTTCTTCTCCCTGTTATATTCAAGATACTGGTCATAGTCAAAGTGAAGGTCTTCCTCGCCGCACAGAACATACAGATGATATCCCTCGTCATCCTTAAGGCTTAAGATATGCATAAGCCTGGTATCCCATTTCCCGTACCATTCACAGGATCCGGCATGTTCTGTATCAAGCAGATACTCCGCATCCATATATATGGGAACCGCGGCCAGAAGCTTAGCCACCGCTTCCCGGTCACGGCTGTTTTCCTCCGGTTTATGGCCGGTTCTGTCCGCCATGCCTTCAGGATCAATATCATACAGGGAAATGTCGCCAAGCTTCCTGTCATTTTTAAATATTCCCTTGCCAAGCCTGAGTGACTTTGCCGGAAGCACAACAGACTTAAGGTTGTCACAGAAGGCAAAAGCCCACTCGCCTACCTCATCCACATACTCTGGCAGCGTCACCTCCCTTAAGCCCTTGCAGCCAAGGAAGGCCTTCCTGCCGATGGCCTTGACCGGGCATCCGCCAAGCATCTTTGGCACCGTCACACCCGTAAGCTTTTTATCGGCATCGGTCACAAGAGCAAAGGAGCTTTCTTCCCGTATTTCATAGTATAATCCTGTTTCTTCATCATAATACCGCATATTCCGACCCATTCCGAAGGGACCGGGGACTGCCCCGATACCTTAATCAGTAAATTTAACCAGTTCCCTTATCTCTTCCTTAAGGGCTCCGGTCCTCTCTTCAAGCATCATCTCGTCCTTATACTTCATATATTCATCACAGCCGTAACGGGCTATAAACCTTGAAGTGTATGAATTGACAGTCATTTCCGTGACCAGGATGAGCATCTCGTTGCCATCCTTAAAGGCCCTGCCGGCAAAGTCAAACAGGAAAGACAGTTCCTTCTTAAGTTCTTCACTCCTTCCCTTCACAAGGGCAAGCTCACTGTTGTACTTATCCCTAACCCTTTCAAATGGCTCATCGGACTTGAGGGCATCCTTATAGGCCTCCTCAAGGAAACGTACGCTCAGTCTCTTTATCCTCTCATCTTCCTTGGAAACGGCGGAAGCCTTTTTCAGGGCCCGAAGGTCTTTATTGATCTTATCCGTTATTGACAGCATCGCGGCAAGAACATCCTCATCACCGTCATCATTAAGTTCCGGCGCGGGGAGTGACTTTGCCTTAAGCTGCTTAAGGTAGGGGTTAAGGGCGATAAGATAATCGGTATTCACAAGGCAGTTCCTGACATCGGAGATCACCCTGTCCATCAGCATTGAAAGGAGCGAAAGGCGTTCATCGAAAGGCGCCGCCTGAGCCCTTTGTACCACCTCATCCGTCACTGCCCCCTCAAGGATCTCCGTGACATGGTAATCCCTCTTGTATTTATTGTAGAGCTCATAGTAGGCGGCGAATTCCTTAACAACGGAATCATTCCTTATGTACTGGTCGATCAGGGTATCATCAACCGGCATATTGGCCGCTTCGTAGAGCTTAAGTATCTCGGATAAGTCCTCCCAGCCCCTGGCGGTCACGTAAGCCCTGCCGTTAACCGTATTCTCTATTAAATAGAAGTAATCCCTCTTCAGGTCGAGGAAGGACAGGATGGCCGGGTGGATCGTATTATCAAGCGCATAATCCTTCCATACCTTGTAATCCGCAACTACATTCATTACCTTTAATCTGTCAAGGACAGCAACATCGAACTCCCTGACTGCCTTGTTGAACTCGGGCGGATTGCCTGCCGTTACTATGACCCAGCCGTCCGGAACCTGATGGCGGCCGAAGACCTTATACTGAAGGAACTGGAGCATGGAGGGTGCAAGTGTCTCCGAAACGCAGTTTATCTCATCAAGGAAGAGGATACCCTCCTTAATGCCGGTTTCGCGCATGGTATCGTAGATACTTGCGATTATCTCGCTCATGGTATATTCGGTAACGTCATACTCAAGGCCTTCGAATTCCTCGTGTTTGATAAAGGGAAGGCCTATGGCCGACTGCCTCGTATGGTGGGTCATCGAGTAGGACACAAGGGCGATATTAAGTTCCTGGGCTATCTGCTCCATGATGGCGGTCTTACCGACACCCGGCGCACCCAACAAAAATACCGGCCTCTGCCTTACAACAGGGATCACATACTCCCCGAATTCCCCCTTGCTCAAGTATAAGCTGACTGTCTGCTTGATATAGTCCTTGGCCTGTTTTATGTTCATGCTTCCTCCTAACCCGGTACATTTTTGTCACTTGGTTCAGAACCGTTGTGTCACTTCGTCTGCATCGATCTCCACACGGATACCCCACCAGGGGACTTCGGGCCGCTTTAAATCCTGCCTGACAAATACGAACATGGTATCGTAATCGGGTGCCTTGCCGGGATAGATCCCGTATCCGTCGGTAAAATATATAAGTCCCTTGAAGTTCTCGAATTCCTTATCCTCTATAAGAGCGTCCACGTAATCAAAGGCCGGCCTGAAGTCGGTACCCCCGTAGCCGGTAAGCCTGCCCTTTTTTATAAAGTCGTCAAAATCC
>DPZM01000009.1 GCA_003535955.1 Lachnospiraceae bacterium
TATTTCCCGCAGTACTTTACTTTACCGGTATTTTCATAGCGGTCCATCTTGAAGCCAAAAAGCACGGGCTTACCGGAATCCCGAAGGAAAAACTGCCAAGGTTTTCCGCGCTTATTAAGAAGACATATCTGCTGCTCCCTTTGGTACTTCTTGTCATATGGGTTTCCAAAAATATGATGACCATGCAGAGGGCAGCTGCATTTTCAATAGTTGCCACGATCCTTGTGGGAATAGTTGACGGTATCGTAAGCGGGAGCTACCGTGCTGCATACCGCTCCCTTAAGGATAAGAAGAATGATAAGGCAGTGGCCGGAGTGATATGCGGTAATAATGAAGAGACAGAGAATTGTTTTACCCTGAAGAAATTCATTGATTCTCTTGAAGCAGGAGGAAAGGGAACCATAACCGTAGGTGCGGCCTGCGGTGTTGCCGGCATCATTTCCGGTACGATAACCATGACGGGCCTTGCCAATGAGATGATCAATGCAATAGTCAGGGTCGCCGGAGACAAGCTCTTCATTGCGCTGTTCCTTACAATGCTGTGCTGCATTATCCTTGGAATGGGTGTACCCACGACAGCAACATACTGTATCATGGCAGCAACCTGTGCACCGATACTTACACGTATGGGTGTTCCGATCCTTGCGGCTCATTTCTTCGTATTCTATTTCGGTATCGTTGCCGACATCACGCCTCCGGTTGCGCTGGCGGCCTATGCGGGAAGTGCCATAGCAAAGTCAAACCCCATGAGGACAGCTTACAACGCGACCAAAATGGCGGTAGGCGCATTCCTTATACCTTATATTTTCTGTTTCAATCCGGAAATGCTGCTCATCGATACTCATGCGGCAAGCGTGATCATGATATACATTACTGCCCTGTTTGGAATAGTAGGGGTGGCATCGGCACTGGAAGGATATTTCTTTACGGACATGGGCTTTATTGACCGTATCCTTTTCATAGCCGGCGGACTCATGATGATATTCCCGGGTGCAGTTACGGATGGCTTGGGACTGTGTCTTATAGCTGCCGCCATAGCCATGCAGTATGCAAAGAGGAAAAAGAGGATCGCGCAATGATCAGGGAAGGTTGGGATAAAAACTTATGAAAGAATATGTTATGGGTAACGGCGCCATCGCTTTGGGGGCCCTGTCTGCCGGTGTGAATCTTGTTGCGGGATATCCGGGAACGCCATCTTCGGAGATCATTGAGACGGTCTCCAAATATCCCCATGAAGGAGTACACCTTGAATGGTCGGTCAATGAGAAGGCTGCACTGGAAGTCGCCGCGGCTGCCGCGTACAGTGGGGCGCGAGCCCTGGTTACAATGAAGCAGGTGGGCTTAAACGTGGCTTCTGATCCGCTGATGTCTCTTGCCTATGTCGGAGTAAAGGGAGGACTTGTCATAGTAAGTGCTGATGATCCGGGCCCTATCTCATCACAGACTGAGCAGGATACCAGACGGTTTGCCGACTTTTGCAGGATCCCGGTGTTTGATCCCTCTACTCCCGAGGAAGCTTTTGCCATGATAGGGGATGCGTTTGAGTATTCGGAGAAGTATCATACACCGGTCCTTTTCAGGCCTACTACCAGGGTATGTCATGCATATGCTTCTATCGAAGTTGAGGATTCCTTTAGTCCTAAGGAATATGACGGATTTATAAAAGATCCGAAAAAGTGGGTGATCTTTCCGAAGCTTTCCTACATGAATCACGGAATGATCGAGGAAAGAAATGTTAAGATCGGAAACGATTTTTCAAATTATCGTTATAATGCGGTTACCGGCAGCTCCGGGAAGGCGGTTGTCACGTCGGGTGTCAGCTATACCTATGTTAAGGAATGCCTCGGAGACAGGCAGGATATCAAGGTCATAAGGATCGCGACGGCTTTTCCTTTTCCGGAACGGTTTATGATGCAGGCTTTGTCGGATACAGACGAGGTTTTATGTATCGAGGAACTAAGCCCTTATATCGAGGAGCAGATACTCAAAACCGTCGGGCTCCATCATCTTAATGTGCTTGTCCGCGGGAAGCTTGACGGTACCGTACCGCACAACGGTGAAATGAGTACCGGGCTTGCTGCAGAGATCCTTAACAGATATCTGGACCTTGATATTTCACGGGAAATGATCGACACATCCGATGCTCCCGCTCTTCCGGTACGGCCGCCGGTTCTTTGTGCCGGTTGTCCCCACAGGGCATCCTTTTATGCTGTCAAAAAGGCAATGGAAGGCAGGAAAGCAGTCTTTTGCGGAGACATAGGGTGTTACACTTTAGGAAATGCGATGCCACTTGATATGGTGGATACCTGCCTGTGTATGGGAGCGGGTATCACGATGGCCCAGGGGTTTGCACATACCGATGCCGATTCCGTATGCTTTGCATTCGTCGGGGATTCGACTTTCTTCGCATCGGGAATGACCGGTGTCGTTAATGCAGTGTACAACGAGGCGGATATGATCCTGTGCGTGCTTGACAATTCCACGACAGCCATGACAGGCCATCAGCCGCATCCCGGGACTGGACGGAATATGATGGGCAATATCGTGGACCGGGTCGATATCGCGGCAGTTCTTAAAGGTTTGGGTGTTAAGAGCATAGTAACGGTAGATCCGCTTGATCTTAAGACATCCGTTGAAGCAATAAAAGCTGCGGCCGAAATGAAGGGAGTCAAGGTAGTGATCTTTAGATCACCCTGTATTGCCATCACAAAACCGCAGGATAAATGCCTTGTGGATCGGGACAAATGCATTAACTGCAAAAAGTGCATTAAGGAAACAGGCTGCCCGGCCCTTATAACCGTTGACGGCCGTGTTACCATAGATCCGAACCTGTGCACGGGGTGTAAGCTGTGTACTCAGATATGTCCGGTAACCGCAATAGGTATAAAGAAGAATGCAAAATCAACCAACGGAGGCAGGGGCAATGAATAAAGATATACTCATATGCGGTGTGGGAGGACAGGGAACCGTACTGGCGTCCAAGATAATAGCAGCTGCCGCTTCGGCTAAGGGACTGTCGATACATTCGGCAGAAACTATCGGAATGGCTCAGCGAGGAGGCTCGGTTACCAGTCATGTCAGGATAGGAGATGCCGCACGGTCACCGCTTATTCCATTCGGCAATGCGGATCTGCTTCTGGCCTTTGAACCCGCGGAAGCTGTCAGGAACTTAAGATATCTTAAAAAGGACGGTATAGCAATAGTCAATACCGCGCCCACAAGGCCCGTTACCGAATCCCTGGCAGATACGGGATATGACGGCAGTGAAATGGTTGAGTACATAAAGCGTAAGTGCTCCTGCATATTTGTTGATTCCGAAAGGGTATGTGAACCCTTCGGCTCGGCTAAGTTTTTTAACATAATAATCCTTGGTATTGCATCAGGAAGCTCTAAGCTTGGAATACCGAAGGACATACTTCTTGATCAGATAGAGAGAAGGGTTCCTAAGGCATATGTTGAGATCAATAAAGAAGCCTTTGGAGCAGGATATGATATAGGACAAAAATACGTGACTGAAAAATAAAAATATGAGGTGAGAGCATGAAGATCAATGAAAAACAACTGGAACTTGTCGACAAACAGATAAAGCGTATCCTTGCAAGCGGGAATTATTACAGTGAAGTGTACAGGAAAGCGGGTATAAGCGGTGTATCATCTCCCGAAGAGTTTGAGAAGCTTCCCTTTACCGATAAGGCCGACCTTAGAAATGCATACCCGCTTGGGATACAGGCGGTAGCAGATGAAGAGGTGGTGCGTATCCATTCATCGTCAGGAACCACGGGAAAACCCGTGATCATTCCCTACACCGCAAAGGATGTGGATGACTGGGCAACCATGTTTGCAAGATGTTATGAGATTGCGGGGATAACAAGTAAAGACAGGATACAGATAACTCCCGGATACGGTCTGTGGACGGCAGGAATAGGTTTTCAGGCAGGCTGTGAGAAGCTGGGGGCAATGGCCATACCCATGGGTCCCGGTAACACCGAGAAGCAGCTTCAGATGATGGTTGACCTTGAAGCCACTGTTATATGTGCAACTTCTTCATACGCACTTCTCCTTGCGGAAGAGATCAATAAGCGCGGACTTAAGAGTAAGATAAAGCTTAAGAAGGGTGTGATAGGTTCGGAGCGCTGGAGTGATGCCAAGAGGAAATATATTGCCAACGAACTTGGCATAGAACTGTATGATATATACGGACTTACCGAGATCTACGGTCCGGGTATCGGCATCAACTGCCCCGATCAGACAGGGATGCATATCTTCGATGATTATCTGTATACGGAGATAATAGATCCCATTACCGGCGAGGTGCTTCCCGACGGAGAAGCAG